>JBQTIJ010000249.1:0-10382 GCA_052388255.1 Phycisphaerales bacterium | reverse complement strand
CAGTCTCTTGCTCCTTGCGGTGTGCGGCTCGACGGCGGCTGCGCAGGTTCCGGCCAACGACCTATGCGCGAACGCCCAGACGGTGACCGTCGGAAGCATCATCGGTTCGACGGTGAACGCGCTGGTGGATGGAACATCCACGTGCGGCCCGGGCGCTTCGACGACTCCGGACGTGTGGTATCGCTTCGTGGCGGTGGGGGCGGGGACGCTCTCGGTTTCGACGTGCGGACCGAACACCAACTACGACACGGTCGTCTCGATCCGTTCTGCCTGTCCAGGGTCTGGCTCAACACTCGCCTGCAACGACGATGATGCGACCTGCACCTCCAACGGTGGGAACTCCTCGCGAGCATCGCGGGCGCTCCTCAACGGCCAGATCGTTTTCATACGGGTTGCCGGCACTTCCGGCGCGACTGGCACATTCAACCTGACGCTCACGTACAACGTCCCGCCCCCGCCGACCGGTGGGCCGGATGTGACGGTCGGTGTGCTGACCGACGTGGCGCGGTACGGCACGAACTCCGGTGGGCTGGTCACCGCATACGCCGTGGGGACGGAGTCGTGCAACGTGGGCGACATTCCGATCGCCTGGTATGACACGGGCAACCGACTGAATGAGCACCCGGTGATCGCGCAGAATATGTACCGCCTGCTCAATGGGCGATTCGAGCAGATCGGCCAGTCGTGGCTGAAGCACGGGTTCGCCAGCACCAACACCAACCTCTCCTATTGCGGGTCGTGCATCCAGCCGCCCGATGGCGGCGACCAGCTCGGCGTGAACTGCACCGATGCCTACGGCTCCGGCCTCAATGGTGGCCAGACGTACCTTGGCCCGCGTTCGCAGGTGAACCCGGCGAACGGGTTCTTCCCGATTCCTCACGGCTCGGGCTCGGGCCTTGACGGGGTCCAGGGTTCGACCATCGGCATGCGATTGCAGGTCCCGACGGCGGATGTCACGGGGCAAGGAACGGGCCAGCCGAACTTCGGCGCGATCTATTTCGTTGATGCCCACTACGTGACGATGGACGATGCCCGCTTTCTCGCCCCCGGCAGCAACGTGGCCATGAACGGCCTGAACAACCTGACATACCAGCGCATCAACATCGCTGGCGGAACCGGCACGCCGACGCTCATGAGTACCCCGCAGCGCCAACTCCCGGGCATCAGGGCCTGGAAGGACACGGACCCCACGGTCACGCTCGTGGCGGCCGACTACAACGAGCCGCACCCTGATGGTGATCCGAACCATGCCATCAAGGCGCGGTTCTGGGTCGGCGGGAAGGTGACGGACCTCGGCAACGGTCAGTTCCACTATGAGTACGCAGTCTTCAACCTGAACTCTGACCGGGCCGGTGGCACGTTCTCGGTTCCGCTCCCTGCGGGAGCATCGATCGCGAACGTCGGGTTCCGTCATCCACTCTCGCATTCGGGTGAGGCTTACAGCAACGCCGCGTGGACCACGCGCCGGGACGGCGACACGCTCGTCTTTGAGACCCAGCCCTTCGCCACCAACGCCAACGCGAACGCCATCCGCTGGAGCACGCTCTACAACTTCCGCTTTGACTCGAACGTCGCGCCGACCACGGGCGACGCCGTGATCGGCCTCTTCAAGCCCGGAACGCCGGCGACAGCGGTCGCCTCAGGGATGCCGGTGCCGACAGTTCCGGTGTGCGCGGTGGACTTCAACCACGACGGTTTCGCGACTCCTGACGACCTTGACGACTACATCACCTGCTTCTTCGATGTTCCGGCCTGCGCCCAGGCCGAGTTCAATGGCGACGGGATCGTGTCGCCCGACGATCTTGACGACTTCATCACCGCGTTCTTCAACGGTTGCTGACCCCCCCCGTCCCGTGTGGGGCGGCCGGTGGAAGCGACCTCCTCAGTGTTCCGTTCAGCCATCGTTTTGACGAGGCGTTTGCCCTCGATCATCAATGCCTCAAGCAGCAAGGACCCTCCTCATGAAGCATTCCCTTGTCTCGGCCGCCGTGTTGCTCTGTGTCTGCGGCACGGCCCTCGCCCAGAACGGCGCGGACGTCTGCGCGGACGCGACGCTCATCACCTTCCCCGTGGGGGTGAACACGGTTTCAGTTACCGGCACAACGGTGGCGGCCACCGCAACGGGCGCAGCGACGGGGATGCCGACGTGCGGCAACTCGGTCAACAGCCGTGATGTGTGGTACGTCTGCTCGATCCCGGCGTACGGCCAGTTCGCAGTGGACACCTGCACCGCGTCGTATGACACGGTGGTCTCGATCCACACCATCTGTCCCGGGCAGCCGGGCGCGGCCACGCTCGTCTGCGACGACAACGGCTGCGGCTCGCTCCGCTCCCGGGCCACTCTGTACGACGCCGAGGGTGGTCGAACGGTCTATGTCCGTGTCGGCGGCAACGGCACCAACAACGGGACCTTCACGCTGCGGCTGACCTTGACACCCCATCCGACTCCACCAGTGACGTCGATCGGACCGGACGTGACGACGGGCCGGATTCTCGATATCGGCAACTACGGCACGGCTACGACCTTTGTGAACGGCGGGCCTCCGGGTGGCATCAACGTGCGGGCGTTCTCCGTCGGCACCGAGTCGTGCAACCGTGGCGATGCGGTGGTGCAGTGGATCGACAACACCAACCGCGCCGGATACTCGCCGACCGAGCACCCGGTGATCGCCCAGAACATGTACCGCTACAGCGTGGTCGACGGCGCCGGGCGCTTCGAGCAGATCGGGCAGTCTTGGCTCAAGCACGGGTTCGCCAGCACGAACTCCACCCTTTCGTATTGCGGCGCGTGCCAGTCTCCGCCGTTCGGTGGCGACCAACTCGGCGTCAACTGCACCGACGCCTACGGCGCGAGCTTGAACGGCGGCCAGGTCTACCTCGCCCCGCGCTCGGAAGTGAACCCCAACATGGGCTTCGCCCCCTGGCCCCACGCCACGGGTGTGACCTCCACAAGCACGTTGTTCTATGGGCCGACCAGCGCCACCGGCATCGGCATGCGGCTGCAGGTTCCGGTGTCGGAGATTACCAGCCAGCCCGCGGGCTCAACGTACTACGTCGAGGGACACTACATCACCAAGGACGACGCCCAGTATGTCCGTCCCGGGCAGACGGTCGCTCTGAACGGTCTGAACAACGCGTCGTGGCACCAGGTCAACCCCAACTGGACCGGTATCGGCGGGGCATCGTCCACGCAACTGACCGGCACGACGCGCCAGCGCGACCCGGCCATCCGCGCATGGAAGGATGTCCTTGATCCTTCGATCTCGCTCGTGACAGCCGACTACCTCGAGGACAACGTCGCCCCCTTCTGGTCGGGCAAGTTCATCCAGGCGCGGTTCTATGTCGGCGCCAAGGTCACGCTCCTCCCCAGCGGTCTCTATCGCTATGAGTACGCGGTCTTCAACCTGAACTCGAGCCGGGCCGGCGCGAGTTTCACCGTGCCGATCCCCAACAGCGCGAACGTGACCAACATCGGGTTCCATGCTCCGATCTCGCACTCAGGCGAGCCCTTTGACAACACGGCGTGGACCTCCACCAAGGCCCAGAACCAGATGGTCTTCTCGACGCAGTCGTTTGATCAGAACCCCAACGCGAACGCGATCCGCTGGAGCACGCTCTACAACTTCCGCTTCGATGCCGACGTCGCGCCCACCACGGGCGACGCGGTGATCGGGCTCTTCCGCCCCGGTTCAGTCGGTTCGGCCTCGGTCGCCACGGCCTCGGGCGTGCCCGTGCCCAACACGCCCGCGATCGATCCCCTCGACTTCAACGGCGACGGCTTCGTCGAACCCGGCGATCTCGACGAGTTTATCACGGCCTTCTTTGGCACCGACCCGGTGGAGAATGCCCGTTGCGACTTCAACGACGACGGCTTCGTTGAGCCCGGCGACCTGGACGAGTACATCACGGCCTACTTCAACAACTGACCACGGCGAAGGCCGCAAGCAGTGACCACCTCACGGCCCGTCGGGACTTCCCCGGCGGGCCGTGTTCATTCATGCGCGAAGCAAGCGGGCCTTTCAACGTGCCTGGGGCGAGAAGGGCATCGCAAAGACCCCGCGGACTGGCGTGCGCGTGGCCTTGGGCCGCTCGGGCGTGGGGGCGGCTTGGAGCTCACCTGCGTACCCGATCACCGGGAACCGCACCGCCAGCGGACCGAACCCCACAACGGCCCCGATGATCCGGGGCGTGCAGACGATCGCCACCGCATCGTTGCGCGGGTGGTTAGGGTCGTAGACGTTCAGCCGGATCCGTGGGCCATCGCTCGCCGCGCTGTACGCGAGGACCTGGTGGTTGTCCCACAACTGTTCGCCCCGTCCGTTGCCGCGGAGCACCATGCCCACGATCACCGGCTCGCCCTTGCGCAGTGATCGAGCGATCGGGCCGAGCGTGCAGGCCGTCAGGTGCTGCGTGCCGAGCAGGCCATCATCGCGCTTGTTCATCCACGAAGCGAACGTGGCGACCATGCCGAAGTTCTCGCCAAAGGAATCCACCTGCCGGTGCCAGAGGCGATCAAACAAGGCGTCGCCGCGCTGCGGGGGCGCAGTGTTGTGTGGAGGCACGTCGCCGCGGATGAAAAGGTCAGCCGCGGCGGAGGACATCCCGCCACAGAGGCCAAAATGGCTCGGAGCGCCGAAAAGCGTGCCGAGCGCTTCCAACCCCGGGGGCATGGGTGACCCATGAAAACTGTTGCGGAAGGCGAAGCCGTTTCGCGATGGGCGAAACTCACGAAAGTCCGGCGGATCGGCGGGCGAATCGGGCGCATCGTCAACGGTGGAGACGGGACCGGCGAGGACCACACCCGCCGCAGCCCACGGCTGTCCGCCGGCAGCGGCTATCGACCGACCCGTTTGGGCATGGTCAGAACGGTCTGCATGAACGGAGAATGCGCGAACCCCGAGGAAGGCGCAGACGCCGACGGCGAGGGTGCATGCTCGGCGGTTCAAGGGCATCGCAGGGACCGGAGTAGAGGCGCGAGGCAGGGACAAACGCGACGGAGCAGGCCGGAGGGTCAGCCGGCGGGCGGGTTGTCCGTGGTGACGTTCACCACGGTCTTGCCATCCGGGCTGTACGCATAGGTCTTTCCCGGCTCTTCGTTGCGGAGCACGCTGTGAGCACCATCGCAGAACGGGAACTTCCCCGAGAGGCCGCACAGGCAGAGCGAAATGGCACGATCCGTCGGGAGAGCCCCCGGTTCGATCTTCAGCGGGGCGGTGGCGGTGAGGCGGACGAGGCGAGCCATGGGTGAGTGGGGAAGTTGGCCAGCGGGATCAGGCGGGGCTGGCGACTCGTTGCGTGATACGTTCGAGGACTCGGGTTGCGTTCTCGGCCCGGTCAGCGGAGCGGACAATGACACGGTGGGCACAGACCGCGGCGATGTTCTCGGTGATGTCCTCAGGAATCACGTAGTCGCGCTCAGCGATCACGGCGGTGGCGCGGGCCGCCTGTGCGAGGGCGAGCGCGCCGCGGGGGGAGAGGCCCAGATGAAGTTCGTCGGCGCTCCGTGTTGCCGCGGCGAGGGCGATGATGTACTCGATGAGTGTGCGGTCGAGCTTGACGCGATCGGTCTGCGACTGGAGGGCCAGAACGTCAGCGGCGGCCAGGACGGGGCGCAAGGTCGGGAGCGCGCCCTGCGCGGGCCGGAGGTCGAGCACGCGGGCTTCATCGGCCCGGGAGGGGTAGCCGAGGGCGATGCGCATGAGGAAGCGATCGAGCTGATTCTCGGGGAGGGCGTATGTGCCTTCGAAGTCGCTGGGATTCTGGGTCGCCACGAGCATGAACGGCTGCCCAAGGGGATGGGAGTGGCCGTCCACGGTCACGGACCCGTCGTTCATCGCCTCGAGCAGGGCCGTCTGGGTTCGCGGAGTGGCGCGGTTGATCTCGTCGGCGAGGACGATGTTGGCGAAGATTGGCCCGCGCTTGAACTCAAAGTCGGCCGATTCGCGCCGATAGATCCCGACGCCGAGGATGTCACTGGGGAGCAGATCGGGCGTGAGCTGGATTCGGGAGAAGGTGCAGTCGAGCGCTCGGGCCAGCGACATGGCAAGCAGTGTTTTGCCGACCCCGGGCACGTCCTCGATCAGACAGTGCCCTCGGGCCAAGAGGCAGACGATCAGTCGATTGATGCCCGCGGGGTTGCCCAGATAAACCGAAGCCACCGCTTCACGCAGCGCGCTGATCGACTTCGCCGTCGATGATCCGGCGGCTTGGCCGAGGTGTCCGTTCGTGGTGGCTGAGGTGTCTCGTCCGTGATTCATGGTGGGGGGCGACGGGCTTCGGAGCGACTGTAGGAGAGGAAAGGACAAGCACCGGTCCGTTCGCGATACGGCCGGATTGGGGTTGCTCTCGAACACCGGATTGCTTGCGGAGAGGCAGTGATACCTGAAGGATGAGGACAGTTACTCACTCAAATGCGGGGTAGACGGCGGACGTTTTTTGTCCTGTAATCGTTTGCAAGTGCGGATTCTGATTCAGCAGGGGTGCAGTCGAGCGTTCAGCGTCCCGGAAGCACGCGGTACACGAAGATGGGGTGGATGGCTCGGCCACAGCACCTGCCACGGAGACCCGTTTGATGGGGCAGTTGACACGCGAGATGTTGGTGATCGAAGGTTCCGTGACGGAATGGCGGCTGATTGAGCGTCACCTTTCGCGCGCATTGCCCTCGCTCGAAATCCGCTGGAGCGCGTCGCACGCGGGGACTCTGCATGAGGGGCTCGATCGGCTGGCCATGCGGCGGCCATGTGCGGTGCTCCTCGGTCTGCAACTTCCTGATTGCGGGGGCCTCGAAGCGCTGCGAAGAGTCCGGTCGGTGGTTGGGAGCGAACCGATCGTGATCGTGCTGTGTACCCGTGAGAGCATGGAGACCGCGCTCAATGCGCTGGCAGAGGGTGCGGACGACTATCTCCCTCTTTCGCTCTTGTCGGCGGAGCTCGTGCAACGGGTGCTGGCCCACGTCGTGGAGCGACGACAGCTCCGCCGCCTCCTTGCCGAGGCGCTGCGCGGGGGCGGCTCCTCGGTTCGTGCCGCCGACTCCGCCACGCCCATCTGTGGGGGGCTGACTCGACGCGAGACCGAGGTGCTGCGGAGCGTCGCGAGCGGGCGCACCAAGAAAGAGATCGCGGACCAGATGCAACTGAGCCCCCGAACGGTGGAGCGACACGTCTCGAACGTCATGCAAAAGGTGAACCTTCACGACCGGGTCTCGCTCGCGCGCTATGCGATCCGTGAAGGCCTGATCGACGCCTGACCCGGGCTGACGCCTCTTGTCGCTTGCATCACTGGCGTCATCCGCCCTCGATGCCCGTAACGGCCACCGACATCGGCTCAACGGTGAGGGCGATGAAGCGGCCAATCGCTGGCCGCTTGGTGCCGGGTACCGGACGCCCGGAAATGCCCACAGAGCGAGCCGCGACCGTGGCGGCGGTCAGCGCGACATCGCAGGGCAGGAACGCGGCTGTGATCCGGCAGAGCCCCATGACCACCGGGGCTCCCTCATCGTCGTCGCCAGAGGCGATTCCAGTAGTCGCCGCGTTGACCGAGCGGGCAAACGCCCGCGCCGCGGCTCGCACGGCCCGGGCATCGCCCGCGCCCTCGCTGAGCGCATCGTTCATGGCCTTCGCGAGCAGTTCACGGTCGTGGGCCGTCGCTTCCCGGAACCGCGCGATTGTGCCCGCACCGGCCTGAACGGGAATGGGCAGGGCGAACGAGGTGGTCGGTTGCTCAGCCGCGAGCCGGGCCTCAGCCCGCTGCGCGACCGAAGCAGAAAGGGCTGACCCTGCGCCGCGCGGGCTTCGAGGTTGTGTGCCGCGGCTGGTCGGTCCCGCGGGCCTGGTGTGGCCGAGTCGTCCACCTGACCGCACGCTCGCCAGCCCGTGTTGAGCCGCGAAGTGGTCGAGCCCGGCGCAGATGGGCAGCGCGATGCCCGGGTCCGGTCCGCCCTTGAGCAGATCGGCTCCGACGAGATCGAGCCCGCCCGCGGTGAGCCCGAGTTCTCCATCGACGGTGTCCGTCGAACCCGGGTGCGAGAAGAGCCCGTCGTGTAGGTAGCTGGATATGCCGCGGAACGTGGACAGATCCCGGATCATCGACTCCACCGCGTGAACGCTTGCCACCGGGTCGGCCGGCTGGAGATCCCCATCTTCCGCAGAGAGCGTGCTTCGGAGCACGCCGCTGTACCAGAGGGGGGCCGACCAGAGCCACGAGCGCAGGGCCCGTTCGTAGCGTGGGCCCGCCTTGAAGGCCGCGCGAACGTCACTTGGCGACTCTCCACAGCGGGGGGTCGGAAGAAAGGTCACCAACTTGTCGAGCAGAAGAAGCGCCGCAAAGAGCGCGGGCTCGCGGGTAGTGAGGTGGTAGGGGCTGACCACACCCTTCACGGCGCGGCCCCGGAATCAGGTCGGGGCGGGAGCGTCGCCTCGACCCACTGCATGACGCGATCGAGCTGCCATGGGAGCATCACAAAGAGTGTTTCGTGGCCGCCGCCATAGACGATGCGTTGCGGCCGTCCGGCCCGTTCCCAGAGTTCGTCGCCCGTCGAGGCGGGTACGGCCTGGTCACCCTTGGCGTGGACCATGAGCATGGGCTTGCCAACGAGTGATCGGATGGTGAAACGGCTGTCGAGTACGGCCCGCGCCAGGTAGGCCTCGTGGAGTTGCCCGAAGACGTCCTCCGGAATGGCCGCGCTGCCGAGGTATCCCAGATAGAGCGCATCGATCCGCTCGGCGTAGTTGCTGGTGCTGGTGATTGTCAGAAAATCGACCCCGCCCGCGATCATCACGGCACCGCAGTAGGCATCGGGATTCAGAGCCACCACCGTGGGGAGCACCATCGCCCCGCCGCTCATGCCGAGGGCCATACGGGGCCGGTCTCGCAGCGCGGGGCGCTGCCGAAGCACATACTCCGAGGCGGCTTCGACCGCGTACGCGCATTCCGCAGCACGGTCTCCCATGACATCGGCAAGCAGGCCGCCGAGGCCTTCGACATCGCACCCGGGGACGATGTTCACCGTCATTCGCTCGGTGAACCTTGACGGGTGGGCGAGCACGCGAAGCACCGCCCAACCCTGGGCCCGGAGGTTCTGGACTGCCTGGTCCACGACGGTGTAAGGGGTTCCGAAGATTCCCGGCAGCACCACGGCGATGCCCTTGGGCGCAACCTCCGGCGGGGTGGTCGCATCGTAAAACGACAGCCACGTGCGCTGAAGCTGGAGCGTTTCGCCCGCGCCGCTCACGCCCCGCCCACCGCTGATGAACTTAAGCGAAAAGGCGGGGAGATACGCGGGTCGATCGCTGGTGCGCTCTGGTTCGGGCTGGGTGATGAAGACGAACGCGCCGCGACCCTCGCCGACGACCGTGGTGGGGGTCCAGATCCGGCCCTGACGCGACGCGATCAGTTTCGCGATATCGAGCTGCATCTCCTGCTCGACCTGGCGGACGACCTCGTCATCGCGACGCATGGGCGTTAGGCGGCCGCGGACCTCCTCAAGCACCCCGAGCATCGGTACGGCCCGGAGGCGGGCGGGCCGCTTGTCGTCGCCCCGCGCGGCGGGCACTGATCCAAACGTGCCCCACCTTCTCGGCCAGGACTCGTCGCGCTTCCACGCGTCATCGAGGGGCCCGGAAGGGAAAGCCGCTGGCTCTCCGTCGCCCACCACGGCCTGCAGGACCTCCGGGCGCTCGATGCCAACGCATCCCGCGAGGATCATGGCCGCGAGCATGCAGGCCAATGCACTGGAAAGGGCACGAACAGCGGGAACGAGCGTGCGGAGGATTGTCACGGTGGGCTCAAGACCAAGAAGGCGCGGTCAGATACGGGAGGGCTTGGGATACCCCGAAGGATATTTGAGCATCCAGTCCCACGCGCTCCTGATAATCCCGTCCAGGTCCGCATGGCGGGCCGTCCAGCCCAGTTCACGTTGGATGCGCGAGGGATCGGCAAAGACGCGGGGAGGATCGCCGGGGCGACGCGGACCCTCCAGGACCTTGATGGGCCGGCCTGTCACGCGCTCCGCGGCGGTGATGATCTGCCGAACCGAAAACCCCCGGCCGTTGCCGAGGTTGTAGGCCGGACGCTCAGGCGGCTGAGCCGCGGGCACCTGCGGGACGATGCTGCTCATCACGCGCGCATGGGCATCGGCAAGATCAGAGACGTGGATGTAGTCGCGGACGCAGGTGCCGTCCTCTGTCGGATAGTCGGTACCGAAGACCGTGATCGCTGGCCTGGTCCCGAGGGCTACCTGCAGAACCAGCGGCACAAGGTGGGTCTCGGGAGTGTGGTCTTCGCCCAGCACGCCCTCAGGGTCACACCCCGCGACGTTGAAGTACCGAAGTGCCCGCCACGCAACTGATCGAGGACTATGCCGAAGGGGAGCGACGGGCGGCGCG
>JBQTIJ010000248.1:0-15769 GCA_052388255.1 Phycisphaerales bacterium | reverse complement strand
GGTCCTTGCTCTTGGCGTTCCCTTCCTCGATCTTGCACAGCAACTGATAGAGCCACCCGCTCCCTTCGCGGCAGGGGGTGCACTGGCCACAGCTCTCGTGCTTATAGAAGCGTGCGATGTTGCGGGCCACGGCGACCATGTCCGTCCCCTCATCGAAGACCGTCGGACAGGCGGTGCCCAGGCCGAGCACGTTGTACTTTCGGCCGATGTCAAAGTCCATCTCGGCTTCGAACTGGTCTGGCCCAAGGACGCCCATGCTGATGCCGCCGGCGATCGCGCCCTTGAACTTCTTGCCGCCGCGCATCCCTTGGCAAAAGTCCTTGCTCTCGATCAATGTCCGCAGCGGGATGCCGAGGTCGCACTCAAAGACACCGGGGCGATTCACGTGGCCGCTGACGCCCATGAGCTTTGTGCCCCACGACGGAGGTGCACCGGGAAAGCTTGACTCAGTCCCCTGCTTGGCGAACCACTCGGGCCCGTTCTCAAGCACGCTCGGGATATGGGCCAGCGTCTCGACGTTGTTGATGATCGTCGGACGGCCGAAGAGGCCCTTGATCGCCGGGAAGGGGGGCTTGTTCCGGGGCCAGCCACGCTTTCCTTCGATTGATTCGAGCAGGCCCGTCTCTTCACCACAGATGTATGCACCAGCCCCGCGGTGCAGGTGCAGATCGACGCCCCAAGGCAGGTCGCGGTTCCGGGTGCGGGTGCCGCTGAGCAGGCCCCCCTTGCCGAGGATGCCCTTGGCGTATGCCTCCTTGATGGCGTTCTCCATGATGGCGGCCTGGGCGTGATACTCGCCGCGGATGTAGAAGTAGGCCGTCTGAATGCGGCAGGCGTAGCAGCAGAGAGCGATCCCCTCGATCACGAGGTGGGGGTCAAAGTCGATCAGCAGTCGGTCCTTGAACGAGGCCGGCTCGGATTCGTCGGCGTTGATCGCAAGGTACCGCGGTCCGCCTTCGCCCTGTGCGTCGGGCTTAGGGAGAAAGGACCACTTCATCCCTGCCGGGAAGCCGGCCCCGCCGCGCCCGCGGACATTGGCTTTCTTGACCTGATCGACGACTTCTTCAGGGGTCATCGTGGTGACGACCTTGCGCAGCACCTCATAGCCGCCGAGCGTGCCGGGCCCGGTGCTCCATCCCTTGCTCGCGGGCGGGGCCATGTAATCATCGATGAGGATCGTGCGCCGGTCCTTCGGGTTGCCGTGCGGCCAGCAGGGGATTCGGCGCGTCAGGATCGGGAAGGACGTCTTGGGGGTCCAGGGCATGGCGAGCGAGGATAGGAAGTGCAGGGGCGGGTGTGCAGGAGCCACCGGGCGGAGGAGCAACAAGGGACGCGGGACCTATCCTGCCTCATTCCGGTCGCGGCCGCGAATGCGCGGAAGGGCAGCGCACGGACGGAGCAGGGAACACGATGAGCAGCAACTCCCGTTCGGTGGTGGTGGTGGGGGCGGGCCTGGCGGGGCTGGCCGCGGCGGCGGAACTCTCCGCCCGTGGGCTGGCGGTGACGGTGGTCGATCAGAATGACCACGCGGGTGGGAAGATGAATGTGCTCAGTGAGCGCGGCTTCACCTTTGACATGGGTCCGACGATCATCACGCTCCCGGAGGTGCTGCGCGGGATCATCCGCCGGTGTGCCCCTGCGGGGAAGATGGAGAAGGACTACATCGATCTACGACCCTGCCAGCCGCAGTGGCGCTGCCATTATGAGGACGGCGAGCGGATCGACCTCACGGCGAGCGTGCCGGGGATGTGCGCGGAACTGGCGCGCCGGTTCGGGCCCGAGACGGGGGCGGGGTACGCGGCGTTCCTCGACTTCGCGCGGCGGATGCTGCGGCTCTCGGAGAAGGTCTTCTTCTATCGCGATGTCGGCTCGGCCCTTGACATGATGCGGGGAACGCGGGGGATGGATCTTGCCCTGCTGCGCGACGTACTGGGCATGCGGCTGCACTCGACCGTGGCCGCGACGGCCCACGGGATGATCCGTGAGCCGCACGTTCGCCAGATGGTCGAGCACTTCATGCAGTACGTGGGTTCAAGCCCGTTTCTGGCCCCGGCGATCCTCTCGCTGATCGCGGCGGCCCAGGCGGATGGAGGCGTCTGGTACCCCATGGGGGGGACGCGCCAAGTGGCCGGGGCGGTTCGCCGACTGGCGGAAGAGCGGGGCGCGAAGTTCATCCTCGGTCAGCGCGTGGTCCGGATCCATACGGGCGGCACGAGGAACCGCGGCCGGGGGCGGGTCCACGGTGTGGAACTCGCCGACGGGCGAAGGATCGAGGCCGGATTGGTCGTCAGCAACGCCGATGTGCAGCGGACGCTGCGCGACCTTGTCGGCCTGCCCGAGACGCGCGACACCCAGCGGACCATCGCGAAGCGGTACACCCCCGCGTGCAGCGGTGTGGTGCTCTATCTGGGCCTCAACCGTCAGTATGAGCACCTCGCGCATCACAACTTCTTGTTCTCGAGGGACAGCCGGCGCGAGTTTGATGATCTCTACACGCGCGGCGTACCCGCGGAAGATCCGTCGCTCTATGTCGCCGCCCCCGCGCGGACGGACCCCTCGCAGGCGCCGAGGAATGCTGAAGGTGGCCCGGGTGAGTCGCTGTATGTGCTTGTCCATACGCCCTTCGTCCGTCCCGGCCAGGATTGGGGTGGCGAGAGCGCGGCAGAGGGAATGCTCGCGGCGTACCGGCCCATTGTGATGGACAAACTCCGCCGGTTCGGCATGGAGGGGATCGATCGGCACATTGTGGTCGATCGGTTCCTGCACCCCGGGATGATCGAGCGCTGGTACAACGCCGAAGGGGGCGCGATCTACGGCCTCGCTTCGCACGGGCGACTGCATGGGGGGTTCAAGCCCCGAAACAGGACGAGCGTGGAGGGGCTTTATCTCGCGGGCGGGAGCGCAAACCCGGGTCCCGGTGTGCCGATGGTCCTGATGAGCGGGGTCACCGCAGCGCGGTGCCTGCTCCAAGATCTGGGGGAGGAACTTCTCCCGCTTCAGCCGGTGGTCGCGGGCGAGTCCGGGGTTGAGGTCGAAGTGAAGCCCGACGGCCTCGCGGCGGTTCGCGGCTGAGACAATGCGGTGCCCTTGCGGTAAGCCCAAATGAAAACGACCCCGGCGGGTGCCGGGGTCGTTGATGATCAGAGCAAGGAGGCGATCAGTTGAGCGGCTGGGTCGAGCCGAAGTCGATGCCCTGCATGTGCTTGAAGGTCCAGCGGTGGCGGCCGGGCTGGGTGGTGGGGCCACCGGCCCAAGTGGGGTAGCCCCAGCTGAGCTGCTCGGTATAGTCGAAACTCGCGTCGGCGCGTGTGCCGTTGGGCAGCCAGTAACCGCCAGCATTCACGTCCTTGGTGGCGATCTGGCGGGCCGCGCCGTCATAGGTGGCGATGCAGGAGATCGACTGGGGATGGGTGAAGAAGAACTCGCGCTTGGGGTTCTGGTGGCGGCCGACGTCTTCCATATAGACGACTTTCTGGGCCGGGAAGGCGACCGAAGCCAATCGCTTCTGGCCGAGTTTGTAGCGGTTGCCACTCCCGCCGTTGAAGAGGTAGAAGATCTGGTCGCCCGCGGACTGGAGTGAACCGCCGTCGATGCTGAACTTATCCGGGGTGTAGAGCGACGGGCTGGCCTGATAGCTGCTGCTGTAGGGCCAGGTGATGCGGTATCCGGCGGGGCCGGCGACCGCGTCGGAGCGCCAGCGGCCCGGATCCTCCGCCATGGTCAGGCGGAAGCGGTCGAAGGGGCTATAGATCACGGGCTCGGGCAGGCGGCCCGCCCAGTAATCGATGAGCACAAGGTGGTTGTAGGTGGGGTGAGGAATCCAGTTTGCCTGCTGGGGCATGTTCACCCAATCCGGCACGGCCCGGCGACGGATGATGTCGAGGGCCTGAAGCGACACGGCCTCAAGGTCGTTGCCGCCGCTCATGGTCGTGGTGGTGAAGGAGCCGTTGCTGTATCCGCTCGCGACCTGATAAGGACGGTTGCTCACCCACGAGAAGGTCGCGGGGCGGTCCTTGAAGTCGGTGGCGTATGAGTTCGTCGCGTTGGCGAACTGCTTCAGGTTGTTCAGCGACTGGGCCAGTTTGGCCGAGTTGCGGGCCGTGCCGAGCGCCGGCAGAAGGATGGCCACGAGCAGCGCGATGATCGCAATGACCACCAGCAACTCGATCAACGTGAATGCATTCCGGATGTTCAGACGGGTGGGGACCTTCATGACGCGACTCCGCAAGAGTGCAAGTGCAGGGCCCATTCTCCGCAGAACGCGGCGGGCCCACGGCTTCGCCCACAACGCAGGCAAAGACCCTATGAAGATGAGTGTACCCCCGTTCCGAGGTTGCAGCAAACTGCTTCTCAGGATCGAGATTGCATTCGGTTTTTGTGCGGATAGCGGTCAGTCCCTCAACACACGCCGGAAGAAGCGAGCCACGGTTGCCTCGATCTCCGGACCACCGAACTCGTGTCCACCGCCCGGAACAGCCACAAAAGTGCTGTCGACGCCCCGATCGAGCAGCGCCTGGTGAAAGGTGCGACTCTGGCTGATCGGCACGAGGGGATCCGCTGTGCCGTGGAGCGAAAGACAGGGTGGGTCAGTGGCGTCGAGATACGTCGTGGGGTTGGCGACCCGGCAGGCCTCAGGGCGCCGCCGGACCGGTCCCCCGATGAACCGGGATTCCACGGAGTCGGCGGAATCCGTCCCTGCCAAACCCTGCACACCGTCAGGCCGCCCAACGGTGGTCAGGTCGATCAGCCCGCAGAAGTTGCAGCACGCCTGCACTGCGCTCGAAACGCCGCTCAGGCCGTGGGTGCCCTCAAGATCCGGCACTCCGCCCGAGGTCGCCAGCAAGGCCGCCATGTGCCCACCGGCGGATTGGCCGAACACGCCGATCCGGTCAGCATCGAGCCCAAACTCCACCGCGCGTGACCGAAGGAACCTGACCGCGGCTTTGCCATCGTGAATCTGGGCCGGGAAAGGGGCCTCGAAACTCATGCGGTAGCTCACGCTCGCCACCGCGAAGCCGTGGTCAACAAGGAACCGGGCTGGGCAGTTCTTCCGGCTGCCGGAGACCCAGCCGCCTCCGTGGAACCAGAGGATCACCGGCACCGGGTGCGCCGGGCTGGCCCCGGGCGGGAGGTAGAGATCGAGTTCAAGTGTGCGGTCAGGGAGACGGGCGAAGGTGATATCGAGCACCTGCCGCGCTGGACCCTCAACGGGGTGGCGCGGGGCTTCGGCGGAAGGTTGGGCCCGGGGCGGCATCTGCTCGCGGCAAGCCGAGAGCGGGACCACGACGCAGGAAAGCAGCCACATCACGCGGTTCATGGGGTCTTTCGTCCGGGCCTGAGCGAGCAAACGTACGCGTGCATGGGGTGCCGGGCGGCGGTACAAAGTTGGAAACAGCGGTCTTTCCGGCAGGAAACGCGGCCCCAACCGGGCCCGGACGGAGGCCGCCGGCGGGGGGCTGTCGGGGATGAAAATGTCGAAATCGTGATATTCTGCATGAAAAAGGCCCAAAAACCCGATGTGCAGACTTGAACCGATGCCCGGTGTGCGTTAAAACACTGGCATTCCAATCCGCAGAGGATCTGCGGAAAGCCCTGTTTTTACGGAGTTTTTGACTATGGCCACCAAGAGCAGCAAGCCCGCCAAGATCGAGCCCGCCAAGAAAATCCGCGGCAAGAGCGACTTCTACAAGCTCGTCGCGGACCACACCGCGCTCAAGCGCAAGGACATCGCCGCCGTCTTTGACGTCATGGGCAAGGTCATCGCCGCCGACCTCTCCAAGAAGGGCCCCCGCGTCTTCAACGTCCCCGGCATGATGAAGATCCTCGCCAAGGAGAAGCCCGCCGTGAAGGCCGGCATGTGGAAGAACCCCTTCACCGGCCAGGAAGAGATGCGCAAGGCCAAGCCCGCCTCCACGGTCGTCAAGATCCGCGCCCTCAAGGCCCTCAAGGCGATGGTCTGAGATTCACGGTCCGTTCAGCAACGTCTGAGCGACCTGTCTCAATCAAATCAATCGTTCCCGCGGCCCGGTGTTTCACGCCGGGCCGCGGTCGTTTTGGCCTCCGACGTTCTCAACCCTGTTTGACTGCCGCCCGATACCCGATTATCCTCTTGACCCGTTTCGGAACCTTCGAAGCGGACGCCGCGGGCGTAGCTCAGTGGTAGAGCATCACGTTGCCAACGTGAGGGTCGAGGGTTCAAGTCCCTTCGCCCGCTTTCAACGAAAAGCGATGAGACAGGCGACCCAACCCGGGTCGCCTGTGTCGTTTTTGGCCGCGCCCGGCCCGCTCCCGAAGCGCGGTACGATCGCGACGTGAGCAGCCGCGACGACACCGAACGCATCTCCGAGCTTCGCGCCCTGCTGACCCGGGCCAACCGAGCGTACTACACAGACGCTCAGCCACTGATGGCCGATGCCGAGTTTGATCGGCTGCTCTCTGAACTCGCGGGCCTTGAGAGCCGCCACCCTGAACTTGCCGACCCCACCTCGCCCACGCTCCGCGTCGGTGGGGAGCCGATCGAGGGTTTCGTGACCCGGGTCCATGCGGTGCCGATGCTGAGCATCGACAACACGTACAACGAGGGGGATGTTCGCGGCTGGTGGGAGCGGTGTGTTCGCGCCCTCGAGAGCGCGGGGGGGCTCTTCGGTGGCGGCGGAGCCGGCTTCGCCGTCGTCTGCGACCCCAAGGTTGACGGGCTGGCCTGCTCCCTGCGCTATGAGCAGGGCGTGCTCATCTCCGCGGTCACACGTGGCGACGGCATCAAGGGCGACGACGTGACCCATGCGGTCCGGACCATCCGCGCGTTGCCATTGAGACTCGAAGGGGCGGACATCCCGGAGGTGCTTGAAATCCGGGGTGAGGTCTACTTTCCCATACGCGAGTTTGACCGTGTGAACCGTGAGCGCGAGGCGGAGGGTGAGGAGCCCTTCCTGAACCCGCGCAATGCGGCCGCGGGAACGCTCAAGAACCTTGATCCACGGGTGGCCGCGGCGCGCCGGCTTGGGTTTGTGGCTCATGGGCGGGGTGAAGTTCGTGGAGGCACGGTGGGGGAGGGGCACTCGGCGTTTGTGGCCCGGCTTGCGTCCCTTGGAGTGCCGGTGGCCAAGGAGCGCACGCGGGCCGAATCGGTCGAGGACACGCTGAAGGCGATCGCGGCGTTCGGGGAGCGTCGTCATGCGCAGCCGTTCGCGGTTGATGGCATGGTGGTGCGGGTGGACAGCTTTGCCCAGCAGGAGGCCCTCGGGATCACGAGCAAGAGCCCGCGCTGGGCCATCGCGTACAAGTACCCCGCCGAGCGAAAGACGACGGTGCTGATCCGGGTGGACCATCAGGTGGGGAAGACTGGGAAGATCACGCCCCGGGCGGCGATGGAGCCCGTGCCCCTTGCGGGGAGCGTGGTCCGGCACGCGACACTGCACAACTACGGGCGCGTTCGCGCCGCCCCGACCAACCCCGATGTGCCCGGCGAGGGTTCGACCGACATCCGCATCGGCGACACGGTGTACGTCGAGAAGGCCGGGGAGGTCATTCCGTATGTCGCCGGCGTGATGGTGGAGCGCCGCCCGAAGAACGCGACCCCGGTCGTGGCCCCCGACCGATGCCCAGAGTGCGAAGGGCCGGTCGAGATCGAGCCCCCGGAAGCGGTCGACGATCCGCTGCTCGAGACGGCCCGGCGCTGCGTGAACCCTGAGTGCCCCGCCCAGGTGCGCGAGCGGTTGATCTGGTTCGCTGGTCGCAAGCAGATGGATATCGAAGGGCTGGGAGAAAAGACCATCGATCAGATCCGGGCCGAGCCCGCGATCCCACTGCGCACCTTCTCAGACATCTTCCACCTTCGTGACCATCGCGCGGCCTTGCTCGCCCTTGACCGGATGGGCGAAAAGAAGGCCGACAACCTTCTCCAAGGGATCGAGGACGCCAAATCACGCGGGCTCGCCAAAGTGCGTGCGGGGATGGGCATCCGCCATGTGGGCGATTCGACCGCCAAGGCCTTGGCGCGCCGCTTCCCCAACCTTGACGCGCTCCTTGCGGCCGGGCTGCGCGAGTTGATGCCGCACACCAAACTCTCCAAGAACGCCGCGGCCCGGCTAAGCGTTTCGGCGGAGCCCCTCGGGGGTGAACCGACAGACCTTGGCGTGGACACCGCGCCGGTGGTGTATGCATACCTGCACAGCCCGGTTGCCCAGGCGAGTTTCGCCGCGCTCCGCGCCGCGGGCGTCGATCTCTCCAGCAAGGACTACCAAGACCCGGGAGAGCGGTCGGCCCGGTCGGCGGGGTCTCCCTTTGCGGGCAAGACCATTGTGCTCACTGGCACCCTTGAGCGGTACGAGCGTGAGGAACTCAAGGCGATCCTTGAAGGACTCGGCGGCAAAGTCAGCGGCTCGGTCTCGAGTAAGACGTCGCTGGTGATCGCGGGCGAGAGCGCAGGGTCAAAGCTCGACAAGGCCCGCGAACTGGGCATTGAGGTCTGGGACGAGGCGAGACTCCTCGCCGCGCTTCCTCAGGCATGAATGCAGCGACCTTCGCTCGCCAGCGCGGCCTCGTGCAGCGCCTCGTGCATCGTCGGGTGGGCGTGCACGGTGCAGATGATCTCTTCCGTCGTCGCCTCCAGCCGTCGCGCGAGCGTCATCTCGGCGATCAACTCTGTCGCCTGATCGCCCATGATGTGGCAGCCGAGGATCTCGCCTCTTGGGAGGCCGCGGATCATCTTCACCAGCCCGTCGGTGTGGGCCGCGGCGATGGCCTTGCCGTGGCTGCCGAAGCGGTAGATGCCGACCTCGTAGTCCTTGCCCTTCACCTTGCCCGAGGCCGTGAGGGCCTGCTCAGTGAAGCCGACGCTCGCCACCTGCGGGATGCAGTAGGTACACCCGGGGATGACGGTGTAGTTCATGGGGATCGGTTCGTGGTGCTGCTTGGGGTTCTTGGCCCGCCAGGCGATGCGCTCGACGCACAGGATGGCCTCCTCGCTGGCCACGTGGGCCAGCCAGGGCGGGCCGATCACATCGCCCACGGCGTAGACGCCGGGGAGGTTGGTCTTGTAGTCCACCGCCTCGTCCTTGGTCACGCCCGGCGCGTAGTCGGTGACAATGTGACCCTTCTCGATCTTGAGCCCGAGCGCAGCGTCGCAGAGGCCGTCGGTCCTTCCCACCACGCCCACAGCGAGGAGCACGCGATCGGCTTCGAGGACCTGCTTCTTGCTCTCGTCGGCCTTGCCGTTCACGAACGGGGCCACCGTCACCTTCACGCCGGTCGCCGTCTTCTCCACCGCCGTGCTGGTGGTCGAGGTCATGATGGTGAAGCCGTGCTTCTCGTACAGCTTGTGCATCGCGGCCGAGATGTCCTTGTCCTCGACGGGCAGAATCCGGTCCATCATCTCGACGATGGTGACCTCTGTGCCCATGTTCTTGTAGAAATAGGCGAACTCCATGCCGATCGCCCCGGCGCCGATCACGATGAGCTTGGCCGGACGCTCTTTGTTGAACATCGCCTCGCGCGCACCCCAGATGCGGTCGCCGTCAAACTTGGCGAAGGGGAGGTCCCGGGCCACGCTCCCGGTCGCCACGATCACGTGGTCGGCCGTGATCGTCCGAACAGTCTTGCCCGGCGTCGCGGGTGCGCTCGTGAGCTCTTCCTTGACGGCGCACTCCTGCACTTCCACCGTCACCTTCGCCCGGCCGCCCGCAAGGGCCTCGGCCTTGGTGATCTTGGCGTTGCCCGTCACATGTTCGATCTTGTTCTTCTTGAGAAGGAACCCGATGCCGCCGTTGAGTTTCCCCGCGACCTCGCGCGAGCGGCCGATGATGCGGTCCCAATCAAGGTCAATCTGGCCCCCGCCGCTGATCTTGAGCCCCCAGAACTTCTGATCATCCTGCTTCTTGAGTTTCTCGACCAGTTCAGCGTTCGCCAGCAGACTCTTGCTGGGGATGCACCCCCAGTTGAGGCAGACGCCACCAAGCTTGGCCCGCTCGACGCAGGCGACTTTGTAGCCGAGTTGTGCTGCGCGGATCGCGCCGACATATCCGGCGGGTCCGCCACCGATGACCAGGACATCAACGTGATTGGGAGCAGTGTCGGCCAAGGGTTCTTCCTTCTCAAACGAGTGCGCACGAAGACAGGCAGAGACTATAGGGAAACCGCGCCGCGCCGACCGCGCTGGCCCACGCGTGCTACCCCGTGACCCAAGTCCCGTCGATCGGCTCCGGCGGATCCGCCAACACCGCCCGCAGCAGCGACCGCGCCACCCGCCCGTCGATAATGGCCACGCGCTCGGCCCCCCCGTCAAGCCCCATGAAGCAAGCCGCGAGTTTTGGGAGCATTCCCCCGGCGATCACCCCGCGCTCCTGCAGCCCGCGCGCCTCAAAGCGGCTCAGCACCGGGGCGTGTGAGCCCGGTTGCTCAGGGTCAGTCCGCACGCCGGTTGTGTCCGAGACCAGGATAAACACCCGCGCGTGTACCGCCGCCGCGACGGCCCCGGCCGCGAGGTCCGCGTTGACGTTGAGTTTGCCAAGCCCTGTTTCATCGAGCGCGATGGGGGCGATGACCGGCACCACCCCGGCGACGGCAAGCCCCTCAATAACCGCGCTCTGCACCCGGCAGACCCGCCCCACAAGCCCGAGGTCTTCGCTCGGCTGACCCGGGGCCGCGTCGGTGCCCTGTCGCTGCGCAGCGAGCACGCACGCACCTCGCGAGTGCAGCCCCGTGGCCTCGGCCCCCGCCTGCGCGATCATCGCGACAAGTTCCGCGTTCACACGCTCGATCAGCACACCTTCGGCGATCTCGAGCGTCCGCGCATCGGTGTAGCGCTGTCCTTGAACAAAGCGCGAGCCAAGCCCCGCGCTCGCCAGCGCGGCGTTGATCGCCTTCCCTCCCCCGTGCACCACCACCGGGCGCGCGCCAAGGGAGGCAAGCGCGGCCACGTCCGTCATCACCCGGCGCATCTGCGCTGAGTCATCCTGTATCGAGCCGCCCACCTTGACGAGCACCAGCCGACCGCGCAGGGCCGCAACCCGCCGGTGGTGCAGGGTGAGGAACTCCAGTTGCTCGTTCGTGGTGCTCACGCGTCCATCCCCTCAGCCGCCGCCGGGTGGCAAAGTCCACCCCGTGCCTTCAGGCGTCGTCAGGCCCTTGAGCCCGGAGATCAGGGGCAACGCAGAGTCCTTGCGGATCACCCGCACACTCCCGTCCTGGAAGAGCATGGAGATGCCGCTTTGCCCCGCATAGAGCGGGTTCTCGAACATCAACACCTTGCTCGCCGTGAAGGTCGAAGTCCGGCCACCCACATAGATATACGACGGTTCGTTGGAACTCTTATCGCGATGCGGTGAATCCCACAGCGACGGATCGACCCCATTCCCCAGCCGCTGCCGCAGGTTTGCCCCGGTCTCCGGATAAGCGTCCTTGTTGTCCACCGCATAGGTGTTGAGCGCGATCCCGATGGCTCGCAGCTGCGATCCGCTCATCGCCTGCCGGGCCGAATCCCGTGCCACCATCGTCGCCGGCAGAATGATGACCATCACCAGCCCGCACGAGGTCAGGATCGAAAGCCCACCGCAGACCACGCCGCCGGTCGCGATCCCCTTCCCGCCGTACACATCCGGCCGCTTGCTCGCGTTCACCAGCGCGAAGATGCACATCACCAGCCCGACCACGCCCACCACCGGCATGCAGAGCCCAAGGATCGAGAGCACAAGCCCCGCGACCGCGAGCCCGACGCTTGGGGCCGCGCCCTCTCGAGGCCCGCGGGCCAGCGTCGGCGGAACATCCGGTGATGGGAATCCAGACATGGTGCTGCTCCGAAGAGGGTGATCGGGCCCTCAGCCGCGGAGTGTACCAGATCGTGTCTGGCCGGTCCTCACTTCTTCGTGGGTTCCGGTTCCTTCTTCGGCTCGGTCATGGCAGGCGCATCCTCGCCGCTGGTCTTCTTCCAACTGGTATCGGCCTTGGGATTCAGGGCGCTCTCGTCCTTCACCCACTTCTCGCGCGTGTCAGTGAAGAAGTCCGTGTAGAACAAGTAGAGCCGGCCCTCGCGCACGCGGAACGACCGAGGGTCAACCTCCACCTTCTCGCCTGTCTTGCCCATCGCATATGCGCACCACCCGCCATACGCGGGCTCGTACTTCCGCGGTGTGCGCTTGAACGTCTCAAGGTTGGCCGTCGAAGCAAAGTGATAGAGCACGCCGCGGTACGTGAACGCGAACTGCTTATCCCCCTTCTTGGCCGCCCCGCCGCCTTCGGAGAAATAGGCCACCGGGTCGTACCCATCAATCGCGGGTTTCCCCGCCTTTGAGTTGTAGTGCTTCGTCTCGCGCTTCACCGCTGGGTCGGTGCCGTCGTCGGGCTTCGGCGTCTCGGCCTTGGGCGTCGCTGGCGCGGCTGGCGCAGGGGGTGCGGTGGGCGCCGGCGCGGCTGGCGGCTTGGCGGCTTCCTGGCGGGCCATCGCCCCCCCGCTCAGGGTCAGGATCATCAGGCCAGTCAACAGGACATCACGGGTACGGATCATCGGGCGCTCCTTATCGAGGACAGGTCTTCCTCGATTGGATGCCGCGCAGTGGCCGTCTGTTTCAGCGTCCTTCGGCGAGCCGCCGCAGAACAACGGGAATCGCCGATGCGGTCTTGGGTTCCTCCCCCAGCACTTCGCGCACCTGCTTCTCGCCCATCGGCCGCCGCACCATGGTCCGGTGCGTGGCCTCGACAAACACCATGTCCTCCACGCCCGCGAGTTTCGCGGATTCGACGGTCACAATCCCGTCGCCCACCACCGCCGCCGCATCCTCAAGGTGTCGATCGAGCGCGGCGATCTGGTCATCCCCGAGCATCCGCTTCACATACTTCCAGCGCAGGAGTTCCTTGAGCGAATCGCGCTCCGGCCCTGCCAGCGTGCCGACGATCATGGTCACACGCACGTCCGCAGGAAGCGTGCGTCCGTTCAGGTCTTTCAAGTACGCCGAGCCGGGTCGCAGGTCGTGCCCCGCCTCGCCCGCGCCGTCCTTCAGGAATCCCAGCAGCGCCCTCGGGTCCTTGCTGTCGCTCTCGACCCACCGCATGAACTGCTCGCGCGCCTCGCCCACATAGCGCAGCGGGGCGAGCGCCGATCCGTGGTTGGGTGTCCCCAATGTGATCAGCCGCGTTACCGCGGGTAGCCGTTCGTTGCCGCGCCCGGAGCCGTTGTAGAAGTCCGGGCGCGTCAGCACGTCCCGCGCGATCAAGCCGCCCATGGAATGGCAGACAAACGCCACCGAGCCGACCCCCGCCTCCTTCAGCGACCGCAGCGCGCCGGCGAGTTCTTCGCCGCTCTGCTCGCACGATTGGTCGTTGGCATAGTCAAACCGCACCACGGTGTGCCCGGCCTCCTGCGCCATCGGCGCAAGATCATCCCACACGCTCCCCGGCTCATCCAGCCCATGCACCAGCAGCACCGCCGAAGCCGGGAGTTTCACCGGGATATCGGCAAGCGGCACCCACCGGGCCGGCGCAGGTTGGCCATCCTTGTCCTTGCTCGGTCGGGCCAGCACACGCACGCCAAACTCCATCGAAGGCACGGCGAGGGCCTCCTCCGTCTTCTTCTTGAGGTACGCCGCGGCATCCTCGGATTTGACCTTCGCGTCGCCCGCCCGTGCCTGCAGCCAGCTCAACACCGCCTCGGTCTTGGTGGTCGCAGAGGAGAGGACCCGATCGACCGTCTTCTCAACCGCACGGGCCTGCGCATCGGCCGCTGGTTTCGCGGGTTTCTCGGCGGGCGGCTGCGCTGTCAGGTGGGTGAGTGCAAGGGTGCAGACAAGGGTGATCATCAGGGTCTCCGATTTCCGCAGGACACTCGGCAACGCCCGGTCCTCTTCGTGCCATTGTTGTACGGATTTCGAACCCCCACGTTGCTTCCCCCTGGCCCTTGCCCGCTCTCGGAGCCCCGTCCCGCCTTTCTGCCCGGATAACGTCCCCGCCATGCCTTACCTCCTTGCCACGCTGGTCGGTCTCGCTGCGGGACTCCTCGGCGGGCTCGCGGGCGTCGGCGGGTCGATCCTCATCCTCCCGGCGCTCGCGATTCTCTTCGGCACAGTCCCTGACCAGGTGCAGCACCTCTACATGGCGAGCGCCATGGCCGTCAACCTCGTGGTCGCCGTTCCCGCGGCGCTCCGACATCACAAAGCGGGTGCCATCCGCACCGACCTGCTGCCCACGCTCCTCCCGGCCACCGCCCTGACCATCGCCCTCGGGGTCATCGCTTCCAACTCCTTCCGCGGGTGGCAACTGCAGCTCCTTCTCGCGGCGTTTCTCTTTGTCTACTGCGCCTTCAACCTTCGCGCCATCGTGCGACGGGCTCCTGAGGCAACGGATGCTCCTGAGCGCTGCACGCGGCCGCGGCTCATCCTGAGTGCCGCGCTCACCGGGAGCACGGCCGGGCTCCTTGGCCTCGGCGGCGGCATCCTGCAGGTCCCCCTTCTCCAGGTGCTCTGCAATGTGCCCCTGCGCCGCGCGATTGCGACCAGTTCCGCCGTCATCTGCATGACCGCGATCGTCGGCGCCGGCCTCAAGCTCTACGCCCTCCCGGGGATCTATGAGCGGGCGGGGCTCGACGGCCACGCTGCGCTCGGGCAGGCGCTGCTCTACGCCGGATGCATGGCGCCCACCGCCGTCATCGGTGCCCGGATCGGTGCCGCCATGACCCACCGGCTCCCCATCACCGCGGTGCGGGGGGCCATTACCGTCATGCTCCTCATCGCGGCTCTGACACTCGCAAGCAAGGGCTGGCAGGCCGCTGGCGCGTGATCGGCGCGACCCGGCCCCCCTCCCCCGGGGAGGGCCAGCGAGGGTCATTCATCCCACCCCCATAACCAGCCGATAACCCACCCATGGCTACGCCCGAGAAGGTGCTGCCCATCGATCGACTGCTCGCGGCGCGGGCGGAAGCAGCGCGCCTCGGCCGCGCCGTGGTTCAGTGCCATGGGTGCTTTGACATCCTGCACCCCGGCCACATCCGCCATCTTCGCGAGGCCCGCTCGCATGGTGACATCCTGCTCGTGACCATCACCTCCGACGGCGCGTTCACCAAGCGCGGCGGCCAGCCCCTGATTCCCCAAGAACACCGGGCCGATGCCCTCGCCGCGCTCGATTGTGTGGACCTTGTCGCGATCGATGACCATCCGACTTGTGCTGAGCTACTGGAGGCCATCCGCCCCGATGTGTATGTCAAGGGGCGCGAGTACGAGACCAGCCGTGATGCCCGGTTCCTCGCCGAACGGGCCACCGTTGAGCGGCATGGCGGGCGGGTCGTCTTCAGTTCCGGCGATGTGGTCTTCTCCAGCACCGCCTTGATCGGCGAGCTCGAGCACTCCGCAGACCCCGCGCTCGCGCGTGTCCGCCAGATCATCGCCGAGCCCGAGCTTGATGGCGCGGCCCTGAGCGCGCTCATCGGCCGCTTCGCCGGCAAGCGCATGCTGGTGGTGGGGGAGACGATCCTCGACCAGTACGTGCGTTGCGATCAACCGGAGGTCGCCAGCGAGTCGCCCGTAATGACCCTGCGTCCGTTGGAGCGGCGCACCTTTGACGGCGGCGCGGCGATTATCGCGCGCCACATGGCCGCCCTGGGCGCGCGGCCCACACTCCTCACCGGCCTCCCCAACAGCCCCCAGAGCGAGGCCCTTCGGCGTCGGCTCGCCGCTGAAGGCGTGGAGGTGATCAGTGTCCCCATCGACTGCCCCATCGCCGAGAAGCAGCGCTTCCTCGTGGGTCCGCAGAAAGTGATGAAGGTCAACAACGTTCTCCCCATCGTTCT
>JBQTIJ010000247.1:0-5114 GCA_052388255.1 Phycisphaerales bacterium | reverse complement strand
GCGAGTGCTTCAGCCAAAGCCAGCCGACGATTTCGCACCACATCAAGACCCTCGAAGCCGCGGGAGTGATCACCGTGCGGAAGGAGGGGCAGTTTCACATCCTGACCGTGAACGAGGATGTCCTGGCGGCCTTCGCGGCGGACCTCGTACCGGCGCCGATGGCGGGCGCAGCGAAGTCGCGCAGTCGGTAGGGGCTCGGGCAGACTGCTCGATACGACGCCGTCGGGCGATGTTCAAGAATCCTGCGATGTTTGCGTCGACGCGCGAACATATCGATGCCTATCAATGTATGGATGTGCGGTCTTCCCTCGGGCATCGACCCGGATCCTCCGATCCGGGCAGCGGCCGCGGCTTGGAGTTCAACGATGTATGACTTTCGCGGCAAAGTGGCGCTGGTGACGGGGGCAACGAGCGGGATCGGCAAAGTCACGGCGCTGGCCTTTGCCCGAGCGGGCGCGAGCGTGGTGCTCACGGGCCGACGGGAGAAGGAAGGGGCGGAGGTGGCCGGAGCGATCACGGCGGCGGGCGGCAAGGCCGTGTTTTTGCGGGCCGACGCCTCGAAGGAGGCGGACGCGAAGGGCGCGGTCGAGTGTGCTGAGCGGACGTTCGGGGGCTTGCACTTCGCGTTCAACAACGCGGGGGTTGAGGCCACGGGCCCGGTGGTTGAGGCCGATGTTGAGACGTTCCGGCGGGTCTTTGATCTCAACGTGCTCGGGGTGCTGCTGGCGATGAAGTACCAGATCCCCGCATTGCTGCGTGCCGGGGGCGGCTCGATTGTCAACAACGCCTCGGTCGCCGGGAGCATCGGCATGCCCGGGGCGAGCATCTACATCGCGAGCAAGCACGCGGTGATCGGCCTCACCAAGAGCGCCGCGCTCGAGGTGGCCAAGCAGAACATCCGCATCAACCCTGTCTCCCCCGCCACGATCGACACGGACATGTTTGATCGATTCGTGGGCGAAGGGACGGCACAGGGGGAGCAGAACCGGCAGTACATGGCGTCGCTGCATCCGATCGGGCGGGTGGGCAGATCCGAGGAGATCGCGGATCCGGTGCTGTTCCTCTGCACACCGGGGGCATCCTTCATCACCGGGCATGATCTGAAGGTCGACGGCGGGCTGACTGTCCCGTGATGGGCGGTGCGGCACTGAACGCTCTGCGCGAAAGGAACACATGACCACTCCACGAATCGCACTGATCACCGGCGGCAACAAGGGACTGGGGCTCGAGACGGCGCGACAACTTGGTCGCATGGGGATTGAGGTGCTTCTCGGCGTGCGCGATGCGGCCCGGGGCAAGGGGGCCGTCGAGGCCTTGCGGAAGGAGGGTGTGGCGGTACGGGCTCTTGCTCTTGATGTTGCGGACCCGGTCTCGATCGAGGCGGCAGTCGCATCGGTCAAGCGTGACTTTGGCCGGCTGGACATTCTCGTGAACAACGCCGGGGTGATGGAGCGTGTGGGGGAGCATGTCGCAAGCGCTGTCTCCGCCGCGGGCCTCCGCAGGACGTTTGACACGAACTTCTTCGGGCTCGTTGCCGTGACGCAGGCCTTCCTGCCGCTGCTGCGATCAAGTCCGGCGGGGCGGATCGTGAACCTCACCAGCATCCTCGGGTCGATCGCTGAACACGCGGACCCGAACTCCACGATCTACAACGTGAAGTTCCTCGGCTACGACGCGTCAAAGGCGGCGGTGAACATGTTCACCAACCACCTCGCGCATGAACTTCGTGGGACGTCCATCAAGGTGAACGCGGCCCACCCGGGGTGGGTCAAGACGGACATGGGCGGCCCGGATGCGCCGATGGACCTCGCCGACGGCGCACACACGACGGTGTGGTTGGCGACTCTTGATGAGAATGGACCAAGCGGCGGGTTCTACCACAAGGACGTTCATATGCGCTGGTGAACCCCGCACAAAGAGACCCGGAAAGTGGATCTGAAGAAGGACATTTCATGCTCGAACACGAACGGACGCTCTACGCATTCAACCTTGGTTACCTGAAGGCGATGGTCCCTCAGATTCCGTCCGGCAGCATCGCGGTGCCGGTCTGCCCCGGCGGCGTGACCCCCGGGTGGATCATCGGGCACCTGTGCGTCTCGGCCGACGGCGCGGCACAGCTTCTTGGTGGCACCAAGACCTGTCCTGCGGACTGGGGGGCGCGTTTCGGACCGGGCACCGAACCATCGACCGACCCGGCCGCATATCCGCCGCTTGAGCAACTCTTGAGCGTGTACGAGCGTGCCCACGGCGCCGTGCTCGCCGCGGCGGAGAGGGTCAGTCGCGAGACCCTGGCGACGATGCACTCGATTCCATTCTTCGCGAATACGCCCATCAAGACGGTGGGTGAGGCGGCGGCCTTGCTGATGACCGTGCACGAAGGCATCCACCTCGGCCAACTCACGGTGTGGCGGCGCCAGCACGGGCATGTTCCCCTGTTCTGAACGAACCCCATCCGAACCCCGCGTGTCAGGGGTAGTTAAAGCAGCTCCCCGACGGCAGGGTGGTTGGACTCTCGTGGCCTCCCCGCCTTTACTTGCGGTTCACCGGCGCAAAGCGTTTGCCCGGATCTCACGACGCCGGACCGCCAGCCGCGGCCCACCGGCAGCAGATCGTCCGCCGCCGCACCGAGTGCGGGTCAGAAGCGGACACGCCACGGGGCGACGACGCGGGTTTCGCGTTGGCTGCCCGGCTGTGGTGACGGAGGTTGTTCATGGCTTCGTATACCGGCCCCAAGGTCAAGCTCTCCCGTCGCGTCGGCGTTCCCATCGCCGACAACCCCAAGCACACGTCCAAGCGGGCGCTCGTCTACCCCGGCATGCACGGCTTCCGTGGTCGCCGGTTGAAGGACTACGGCGTTCGGTTGAATGAGAAGCAGAAGGTCCGCTACCACTACAACGTGCTTGAGCGGCAGTTCCGCCGGTACATGGCGGAGGCGGGCCGGATGAAGGGGAACACGGGCGAGCTGCTGATGCGGCTGCTCGAGTCGCGTCTGGACAACGTGATCCGCCGGCTCGGCCTGGCACGGACGGTGTGGGCGGCGCGCCAGATCGTGGCCCACGGCCATGTTCTCGTGAACGGCCGGAAGACGGATCGGCCCTCGTACAGCATGCAGGTGGGGGATGTGATCACGCTCAAGCCGAAGATCCAGAAGCTCATCAAAGAGAACATGGAGTCCATGGCCGGGCACGATGTTCCGCAGTGGCTGGACTTCAACCCCGGCGAGCTGACGGCCAAGGTGGTGGCGCTCCCGACCTCCGACCAGATTCCCTTTGACGTGAACCCCAACCTCATCATCGAGTTCTATCGGTGATCGATCGTTGGTGAAGGAATAGAAGCCCGGCTGCGCGACTATTCCGCGCAGCCGGGTTTTTTCTTGGGTCGGGCGGACGGGTGCTTCCGGCCGCTTGCGCATGGACGTGCAACAATCGCAGACCGCCCGGTGATCGGGCCCTCATCTGGAAGACCTTTCGATGACCAAACTCCTCCGCAAATATCGCAACGGCGTGATGATCGGGTTCGGGATCTTTCTGATGGTCGCCTTCCTGCTCACTTCGACGCTGCAGGACCTTGTGCGTCAGACCACCGGGCCGTCGATGGTGGTCGGCGGCACCAGTTACGACGCGGAGACACAGCGGGCGCTTGCGCGCAAGGGAGAGGCCGTGAAGGTCATCTCCAACGACATCGTGCCTCAGCTTGTGGGGTTCGATCCGCGCGGTGTGTCGTTCATCCTCGCGATGGAAGAGGCGAAGCAGGCGGGGTACATCGGCGGTCCATCGAGCGGGCGCGGGTTCCCGCCCATTTACATGAAGCAGTTGGCGGATCGGGAGGCGATGCGCCTTCTGCCTTACATGAATGACCCCCAGTTTCGCCCCTTGATCGAACCGCAACTGCTGCGGGCCCAGGAAGAGGCCCAGCAGATCGCGGCCCAGATGGTGGACCAGCGCGAGTTCGTCGCGATGCGCGAGGGGCTCCTGGAGAAGGACGTTGACGATGCGCTCGCGATGTCGCGCGGCATTCAGGAGTATCGGAGTGCCTACCTCACCTCCGCGGCCTCGTCCGAGCGACGGCTGATCCGCGAGGCCCGCCGCCTGCGCGACATGGCGCAGGTGGATCTGGTGTTCATTGGTGTGGATGGTCCCCTTTCGGAGGGGATGCCCGTCGCCGACGAGGAACGGCTCAAGGCCTTCTTCGAGAAGTACAAGAGTGTGAAGCCCGGGGCTGGTGAAATGGGCTTTGGATACCTGCGCCCCGCGCAGGTGAAACTTGAATGGGTGCGGATCGAACGCGGTGCAGTGAGCACGGCAGTGAAGGTGGATCCGGTGCTCGTCCAGCAGCGGCTTGTGGCCCAGGCGAAACTGAGCCCGCCACCCCCCGGCGACACGGGCGGCCCGGCACGCTCGCTCGCCATGGCGGAGACGATCCGCCAGGAGACCACCGCGGCTGCGCTTGCCGATGCGGCCATCGCGGCCAAGGCGGCCATTCTCGCGCCGGTCAGCAAGCTCCCGCAGGATGGCGGCTATGTCGTGCTTCCGAGCGCGGCGGGTGAGTGGGAGGCGAAGCGGCCGACCGCTGCCGCCATCGCGGCCCACATCGCGTCCTCCGTCATGCTTCCATCCGGCTCGCCGGACCCGGCGGCCCCGAAGCTTCCCCTTCCCGCGCCGGTGGCGGGCATGCAGCCGGAATGGGTGGCGATCGAGTCGCTCGACGAGGTCAAGGACATCGGCGTGGCCTTCCTGCGGCGCGGCAACACGGCGCCGGTGTCGCTGCGTGAGATTGCGGGCCAGATCCGCGAACTGAGCGGCAAGAAGAGTGACCTGGGGATCCGGGTCCAGCGCGGGGTGCCCCTCACCGAGACGCTCGAAGACGCGCTGTCCAACCGGTACGTCGTCTGCTTCACGGACGTGCGCGACGCCGCGCCGCCCGCATCGCTCGACGAAGTGCGCGAGGCTGTGATCGCGGATGTCAAGAAGGCCGACGCTTTCGAGAAGCTCAGCAAGGACCTTCCGGGATACATCGTGGTGGCGAGCGAGACCGGGGTGGATGACGTCGACGAGCGCGTGCGCGCGGCGGGCGGTCGGCCCGATGCGCGTAAGTCCGAGGTCGTCGTCCGCGGC
>JBQTIJ010000246.1:0-3133 GCA_052388255.1 Phycisphaerales bacterium | reverse complement strand
CCTGCTTCGTGGACTTCAACATGGACGGCTTCGTGGAACCCGGCGACCTTGACGAGTTCATCACCAGCTACTTCAGCGACACCGAAGAAGAACGCAACCGCTGCGACTTCAACAACGACGGGTTCGTCGAACCCGGTGACCTTGACGAGTACATCACGAGTTACTTTGAAGGATGTTGAACGCAGAACCGCTCTTGCGGGCGGTGTCGGCGCTCGCATCGTTCCCGCCTGCCGGAGCCCGCCCTCATCCAGTCAAGTCCTCCCCCCCAGCGCAGCAACCCCTGTTGTCAATGCCCCGTCCTGTGTGCGGCACGGCGAATTGGCATACGCACCCGCTCCGGACCGAGAACCGCCGCGTCACCCCGACCGTATCGATAGGTTGGGCCCTCACGCATCGATCCTCCCGCGAAACGGCACGCCCACCCACACGCTGGCCGATGCAGTGAAGAGCCGGTCGTTGCTCCACCTACCATTCTCCTGACGCAATGTGCGCTGGCCTCTCCTTGCCCTCGTTCTCATCGATGCGGTCTCACTGAGCCATCCCCACCTTCCCCGCAGCATGCTCGGTCTTCTCGCCCTCATCTCCGCGGTTCTCGCCGTCTTCATCGTCGGCCTGATGCTGTACAGCTACCTCGTTGGCGGTGAGCCGCTCATCTCCTGGAAGAACTTCTTCCTCCTTGGGTTCCTTCAGTTCTACGCCCTTGCCTCGCTCTGGGCCGCGAATCTCGAGTTCGCCTCCGACATCTACACCCCCAACGGCAGCGGCTACGCCACACTCGCCGCGGCCATGCCCATCTTCCTTGCCGTCTTCCTGCTGACCCACGCTGTCGCCAAGCACTGGACCTGGCCCAGCCGTTTCGTTCCCAAGGCCGAACTTCCCGTCACCACCACCAGCGTTGTCATTTGTGGCGGCGCGTTCGCCGGTCTTGTTGGGCTCTCGATCCCCATCGCTGGCGGGAGATACGGCGACGCCCTCATCGACTTCGTCCGAACCAACATGGCCTCGGCTGCGAGTGCCCTTTTCTTTTACCTTGTCCTCTCCAACTGGCGCAACCCTGTCTGGTGGTGCATGTTCGTGCCCGCCTTCCTCCTCGCGGTCGTCACATCCGTCGTCGGTTCGATCGACCGCCGCAACTTCCACAGCGTCTTCTTTGCTCTCGTCTGGGTCTGGTACTACGCCAGGCTCCGCTACGAGAAGCCCACCAAAGTCCTCACCCGCATCGCCGCCATCGCGGCCGTCACGTTCATCTGCCTTGTCATCTACAACAAGGGGCGTCAGGCCCTCGGCTGGTCTGGCGCCACCTTCGAGGCCCGCGCCGCCCAGCTTCAGCAACTTGCGCAGAACCCAGACTTCTCGCGCAAGAACATGGTCGATGAGCTCCTCCTGCAGGACACGCCCCTCAACACCGTCTGCATCATCGAGACCTATCCCTCCGAGCGGGAGTTCCAGCCCCTGCAGGGCATCTACTACTACCTCGTCAACCCCATCCCCCGGCTCATCTTCGAGAACAAGCCGCGTGCCCTCGGCATCATCCTTCAGGAACAACTCCAGGTCGCGGCCAACCTCGGCTGCGGCATCATCGGCCACGGGTGGTTCGAGTTTGGCTGGATCGGGGTCCTCTACTACGCCGTCGGCTTCGGCATCATCGTTGCCGTCGTCGATCGCCTCATGCGCGAACGTGGCCACAACCCCTTCTTCTCCGTCGCCTTCGGCTGTTCCCTCGGCAATGTTCTTGGTCTCTGCCGCGGCGAGACCTCCATGTTCTTTGACATGATCACCGCTGGCTTTGTCATCTGTCTCGTCGGGTTCACGTTCATGGGCTATCTCTTCCGCCCATACATGATCGTCGGCAAGCCCATCGACATGGCCCTCCCGGACCACGACGCCGAGGCCGACGAGTCCGCTGAGGCCTTTGCTGAGGAGTACGGCGAGCACCCCGCGGGGCCTGCTTCCGGCGGTGCGCCCCCGCCTGCACTCGCCACGCGTGACCCGGACGAGCCGTGATGGGCCGCCGCTTCGGCCGGTTCGTGCGCCTTCTCACCGCCGCCCTCGCGCTCGCCGGCTGGCTTGTCCTCGCCGCGCTCGCCGTCGGTCAGTTGGCCTCCGATCACTTCCATGCCACCCAGTTTCTCTCCTGGATCCCGCCCCTTCTCCTGCTCACGCTCGCGGCTGCGCTCATGCTCCCTCGCGCCCTCCACGGTCCCGCCCCTCAGCCATATGGCGGCGAACCCGCCCACCCGCGCCGCGGCCGTCTCCGCAGCGTGAAAGCCATCCTGCTCAGCCGCTTCATCATCGCTCTTCCCGCTGCCCTCGCTCTGCTCTACGCCTTCGTCGCGCTCCACCTCCACCGCCCCGTGCTTGCCGCGATATGGAGCACTCCCCGTCCCGACCTCCGGATCGCCCACTGGAACGCCATGGCGCCGATGAACCTGCAGGGGTCCATGTTCGCGCCTTTCTCGCGCTGCGCCAGCGACCCCTCCGACACCAAAGCGCCCGACCTGCTCTGCTGGTCCGCCGCCATGAACAGCATTCAGGCCGAAGAGATCATCACCACCTCTCTCGGCGAGGGCTACACCGTCGAAGGCCGCGGCATCTTCTTCGTAGCCTCCCGCCTCCCCATCATCCGCATCCGTTCATATTCCCTCGGTCTACAGGGCCCGCTCATCGCGCGGCCCGGACTCGATGCCGATGCGAGGGTCTTCCCGGTCACCGCCAGCGAATCGCGTTCCACGCTTGAGTACCTCTACAACACCTACGGCCCTTCCATCGGCCTCCCCAGGCGCGTCTTCCGCAACGCTGATCCTGGCCACCTCATGGTCATCGAACTCGACACCATCTCCACGCGGGGCCGCCCAACCGTGGTCTGGTCGGTCGATCTCCCCTCCGATCCCCTTCGGTCCAAGATGGCGCTCGCCCGCCGCGCCGCTCGGGAGATCGCCGAGATCGCTGATCTCCCCGCTCCCGATATCGTGGTCGGCGACTTCAACATCCCGCGCGGCTCTGCCTCACTGGGCGTGCTTCTCCCGGGGACAACCGATGCCTTTGCTCAGGCCGGGTGGGGGCTTGCGCCCACCTGGCCATACGCCATCCCGCTGCTGGCCATCGATCACATCCGTCTCGGGCCCGGCGTGCG
>JBQTIJ010000245.1:0-4333 GCA_052388255.1 Phycisphaerales bacterium | reverse complement strand
GGGGGTTGGGGGGGGGGGGGGGGGGGTGGCGGCGGGGGGGGGCGCGGCGGCCGCGGCGCCCGGGGGGGGGGCCAAGGTGGAGGCCAGGGTGGTGGCCAAGGCGGGAACGGTGTGCCGTTTGGTCCGGGCGGTCAGGGGGGTCAAGGCGGTCCTGGTGGTGGCGGCGGTGGAGGCGGGCAAGGCGGAGGTCAGGGTGGTGGCGGCCAGGGTGGTGGTGGGCAAGGTGGTGGAGGCCAGGGCGGCGGAGGTGGTGGCGGAGGTGGACCGCGATGAGCACGCCCCGCGCACGCATGAAGTGGCCCAACCGGCGCGGCTTTGCTACGGCCCTGGTGCTGTGGGCGATTGCGTTGGCGGTGCTGATTCTCGCCGGGCTCCAGATGAGCGCGTGGCGGCAGGCGGCCGATGGGCGTGAGGCCGTGGCCCGCGTTCGTGCCCAGTGGGCTGCGCGGGCGGCGATCGAGTCCGTGGTGGCGCGGCTTGAGGATGAAGCCACGCAGGCCCAGCCGCTCGGCGCCAAGTCGCTGATGGAATCGCTCGCGGCCGACTCCAACGGCGAACTCGCGGGCGCGACCTATCGCACGCGGCATGAGGACACAACGGGCGTCCGCAGCGGGCCGCAGGATCTCGGGGGTCTCCTCAACATCAACCTGATGACCTTCGACGACCTGATGCTCATGCCCGACATGACAGAGGACGCGGCGTACGCCATCATCGACTGGATCGATGCGGACGAGGACGCCAACCTGCTTGGTGCGGAGGCGGAGAGTTACCTTGGCCTGCCGATCCCGTATCGCCCGCGGAATGGGCCGATCCGGAGTCTGCACGAGCTGGAACTGGTGATCGGCGTGAAGCCCGAGTGGGTGCGGGGCGAAGACTGGAACCTCAACGGCCTGCTCGACCCGGGCGAAGACGACGGTGACATCACCTGGCCACCGGACAACCGCGACGGCAAGCTTGACGCGGGGTGGTCGGCCATTGTCTCGACGGGCGGCACCTCGGGGGGCATCGCGCCCACGGGGGAGAAGCGGCTTGACCTTGCGACCGAGCAGGCGAGCGCAGTGGCGGCGGCCGTGGGGTGCGAATCTGACCAGGCGGACGCGATCGTGGGCCATGTGACCGGCGGGGCGACGACCCTCGGGGACTTCATCCGGACGAATCTCTCGACCATCGCCCAGCAGAACGCCCAGCGCCAAGCCCAGGGGAGCGTGCTTGGTCAGGCGGCGAACGCCAACCGTCGGACGCGCGTGGCCAACCTCTCACGCGAACAACTTGGGGCCCTCCTTGACCGCTGCACGATCGGCGAATCCAAGATGGTCTACCCCGGCAAGATCAACCTGAACACGGTGGATGAGCGGACCCTCGAATACCTTGCCACGCTCCAGCCCACGACTCGCGATGCGCTCGTGCTCTTCCGCGACCAGAACGCCGGGGATATCGCCCACCTTACTGATCTGCTGACTGTTCCGCAGATGAACGCCGCGACGCTTGCGGACCTGTATGAGAAGTTCGACGTTCGGACGAATGTCTACTCGGTGACGGCCCAGGGGCGTGATGAGGCCACCGGGCTGGTGGTCGAGATCACGGCGGAGGTTGACCGGTCCACGCTCCCTGTCACGATCCGTTCGGTGGTGGTGCGATGAGCGCCGCGGCACTTTGTCCCCGCGCGGCCATGTCGCGACAACTCCCTCCCTGCAACGGCGTGGCGTGGAAGCGTTATCAACGCCCTCAAGAGTTCTTCACTTCAGCACCATGAGCAAGCCGACGCCCACCCAATCGAACACTGTTGACCGCGTGGCGGTCGTTCACCGCTGTGCGGGATCGTGGCACGTTGCGCTGGCGCGCAGGGCCGCTGGTCCCGGAGGCGGCGTGCAGCTTGAACAGGCCCAGTCCCTGCCCCAGGCGGATGTGAGCGGCCTTTGCGCCCTGCTGCTGCGCTGGAGGCCCGGGATGCTGGCGTGGGTGGTGCCCTCGCCCTTGCTGGTGGTGCGGACGATCATGGGCGAGAACGGACAGCCCCCGGCCGTGCCTGCGATGACGGATCGGGGGGCGTTCCGCTCCGCCATGGACCTTGTGGCCGAGTCGCAACTGGGCAGCTCGCTGGGGCGGCACCGCCGCGCTGCCGGCGTGCTCGATGTCGCCGGTGCACCGCTTCAGGTCGCCATCGGCTGGTCGGGCGATCTTGAGCCGGCGGACCACCCGGCCCGACGCCGGGAACTCGCCGCCCTTGCCCGCAGCGCCATCTATATCCCGGAAGTCGTGGCCCTTGCTGGCGCGATCGCGGCCACCCCCGGCGCGGCGGGCGTCATCGCCACCGACCGGACCACGGGCTCGATCACTGTTCTCGCCGGGCATGAGGGCCGCAGTGCCGTCCGCGTCATGCGCGATGACGGTGAGGATGCGGAGATGTTCAGTGCCGCCTGCGCCGCGCAATCGGCCCGGGTGGCCGGGGCGGTGGGCATCGCCGCACCCCGCGCTTCCGGCCGGGCCGGGGGGCTTGAGTTCTTCGCCGCCGACGGGCGGATGGTTGCCGATCGGGCCGGGGCGGATGCTTCAATGTCGCCGGTGCTGCGCGGGGCGGCTGTCGCTGTGCTCGCGGGTGAGACGGGGGTTCGCCCGCTCCTCTCCATGCTGCCCGATGCGCCGGTGCCGCATGTGCCCGCGCTGATGCGCGCGGTCGATTGGTTCAGCACTCCCAGCCGGGGCGTGGCTGCTCTGGCGGCGTGTTTGGCCATCGCGTTGCTATGGCCGCTGGGCACGGCCTGGGCTCGCCACCGTGTGCTCAGCGATCAGGCGGCCCTGAGCGGCACGGACGACGAAGCCGCGGCCGACGCCCGCAAGCAGGCGGAGTTCTACTCGCTGCTCAAAGAGAAGCGCTGGCCGATGACAAAACTGCTGGGGGACCTCTCGGCCAGCATGCCCGCGGGGATCACGCTTGAATCGATGACGGTCGAGTACGGCCAGAAAGTCCGCATCACCGGCTCGGCCGAATCGGCCCAGGTCGTCAGCGAGTGGCGCGAAGCGCTCGACAAGAGCAAAGTCTTTGACGAGGTGCAGGTCCCGCGGAACGAAGCGACGACGAGTGCGGGGACCTTTGACCTGACAGCCCGCGTGGCCCAGCCCCTGCTCGCGCTTGGGAGCACGGAAAAGATCGACCCGGCCCTGATCAAGGTGGCGGCCCCCGCGCAGCCCGTGAACGAGCCCTCGCGCCCTGCACCGGCGGCCCGGGCTGGAGCGCCGAGCGAGAGCCCCGCGACGGGGGCGACCCGCGCCGGCTCGACGACCCGCCCAACCGGCGGCACGCGCACGGCGCGCTCCGGAACGACGCCAGAGAAGCCGGCGGCAGATGCTGTGCCGCCACCCATCAGCGATGAGGAGATCGCTCAGCTTGACCGTTCCGCCGCCATGCGCGAGTTTGCGAGCCGGAGCAAGGCGAGCAAGTCGGCTACGGAACCGGAAGTGGTGGAGCGGCTGAAGGCCGAGGCGGAAAAGTGCAAGAACCAGATGCAAAAGGCCGCAGGAGGTGGCGCATGACTTCGCCCATCGTCACTCGTTGGCGTACCGCGCCGCGGGCGCTCAAGTGGGGGCTTGCGTTCCTTGCGTTCATCGCGCTCTACTTCGGTGCGATCGAGCCGGCGGTCAACTCCCTGAATGAACTGAACCTGAAGGCCGACAACCTTGCGAAGGACCTGCGGGAAAAGGCCAAGGTCCGCGAGGAGACCGCTGGGGCGGCCCGGCTGGTGGAGCAGGCCACCGGGTTCTTCGGCCGTCCGACGCTCCCGGAGACGCAGAAGGACCGCCAGGCCCGGCTGGAGCGGCGCGTCAACCAGATCTTCAGCGCTCACAAGGTCAGTGGCCAGCGCACCCAGTACCGCGACCCCTCGCCTCTGTCGGGCGATACGCCCAAGGCCCTTGCCCCGGCGGGTCGGCGGCTTGACAAACTGATCGTTGAACTCAGTTTCGAGACCGACACCGAGACCCTTGCCGCGATCGTGCGGGAGCTTGAGTCCGCACCGGAGATCGCGACCATCTCGCGCGTGCAGCTCCGCCGCCAGTCGGGCGGGCGCAACCGCTCGAACGAGATCGGCCCCCTCCCGGTCACGCTCACGGCCGAGGCGTGGGCCACTTCGCCTGTCGCGCCCTCGGCGCGCACGGCCCGCACCGGGTCTGACCGTCTCGGAGGTGAAGGTTGAACCTTGGTCTACTCAAGAGTGCCGTCTCGCCCACGCGCCGCCTCGGCAGCGCGGTGCTGGTCGCCCTCGTGCTCGTGGCGATCATCATCCTGACGACGACGATGCCGCTGCTGCTTGCCCTGGGCATCAAGCCCGGCCCCGCG
>JBQTIJ010000244.1:0-9179 GCA_052388255.1 Phycisphaerales bacterium | reverse complement strand
GAGACCTGGCTCCATGCGCCTTCAGGGCAGGGGCAGCAATCCGCCGCCCCGGATGTCGCGGCCCTTCTGGAGCCCTATCGCGAAGCACCCGCGGAGCCCGGGGCGGGATCCACCATGCCCACCGGCGAGGCACAGGTGGCTACATGAACTTCGCGAATCCGTGGGTGCTGCTGCTCCTGCTCCTTCCGCTCGGGCTCGGCTATTTTGAGATGCGGCGCCGCGGCCGGACGGTCGCCCTCCCCTTCGACCACGCAACGCCGCGCCGCCGAATCGTGCTGCCTGCGCTCCTTCGTGGGTTCACGCTCCTGCCGGCGCTCCTCCTGGCCCTCACGATCACGGTGCTGGCGGGGCCTAAGCAACTCGGCCCCCCGGGGCAGGAGCGCGTGCTCACCAACATCGAGGTCTGCCTCGACGTCTCCGGGAGCATGAGTAGCCCGATGGGGGGCGGGATGGCCGGCGGTGGGGGTGACATGAGTCGGTACGACGCCGCCTGCCGCGCGATCGAGGAGTTCACGCGGCGGCGCGAGGGCGATGCCTGCGGGCTGACGATCTTCGGTATCGAGGTCGTGCGCTGGGTCCCCCTCACCAAGGACCTCGCGGCCATCCGCAACTCGACGCCCTTCTTGAACCCGGAGAGCCAGCCCCCGCAGCTTGGCGGAACCCGCGTGGGCCATGCGCTCAGGTTCTGCGGGGGCGTGCTGGCACAGCAGCCAGAGGGTGACCGGCTGATCGTGCTGTTGACCGACGGATACAGCAGTGATCTTGACGGTGGCGCGGCATCGGGCATCGCCTCAGAACTCGCGGGCAACGGGGTGGTGGTCCACGGGATCCACGTCGGCAACGAGGCCCCGCCTGAGCAGTTGAACGCCGTGGTCTCGCCCACCGGCGGTCAGGTCTACAGCGCCTCGAACCTCCAGACGCTCTCGGGGGTCTTTGAACACATCGATCGCATGCACCGCATCCGGCTCAAGCCCACCCAGCGCGAGCCGATCGACTTTTTCTCACCCTTCGCTCTTTCCGGCCTTGCACTCTCCTTCCTCTCGATGGTCTCGCTCCTTGCACTCAGGTACACGCCGTGGTGATGTACCCAGCGACCATCCTGATCGCCGCCCTCGCCGTGGCGCTCATCGTGCTCTTCGCCGAGTGGCTCCACGCGAGCCGGATCATGCGGGTGGCGCGGCTGGCCTTCGGAGCTGCGGGCCAGCCGGCGTGGACGAAGGCCCTCGCACCGGCCCGGGTCGTTGGGTCAGGCCTTGTGGTTTGGTCGCTGCTGACGCTTCTCTCGATCGATGGTGCCGCGGGCGAACTGAAGAAGAGCGCGCTCCCCGATCGGCATCTCATCCTCGCCCTCGATGTCTCCCCCAGCATGTACCTTGCGGACTCGGGTGCGGAAGGAAAGAACCCGCGCCGTGAGAGGGCTGCGGAGGTCATGGAGTCGATCCTCGACCGGCTGGATCTCTCGCGCACGAAGGTCAGTGTTGTGGCGTTCTATTCGACCGCCAAGCCCGTGGTCATCGATACCTTTGATCTGAACGTCGTCAAGAACGTCATCCGCGGGCTACCGCTGGAGCAGGCCTTCAAGGCCGGTCAGACCGACATGTACAGCGGTGTGCGCGAGGCCATCAAGATCGCTGAACGCTGGGAGCCCGGGTCCACCACGCTCGTGGTCCTCTCTGATGGTGACACACTCCCCGAGCAGCTCCTCCCCGCTCTTCCGCCCTCGATCGGTGATGCGCTCGTGATCGGCATCGGCAACCCCTTCCGCGGGAGCGATATCGCCGGGCGATCATCGCGCCAAGATGCACCGTCGCTCAAACACCTCGCAGCGCGGCTGCGCGGCGAGTATCACGATGGCAACGCGCTCCACCTTCCCACTGCCGTGTTGCGCTCGCTGAACATGGTCACGCTGCGACGCTCCGAAACGCCCGCGCTCCGGACCCTGGCGCTCATCGCCCTCGCGCTGGGCGCGACTCTGCTCGCACTGATCTCCCCGGCCCTCGCCTTCTTCGCTGACCGGAGGCCGCGAGTGGGCGCAACCCAAACATTTCCCAATCTGGCCACTTCTCGACCCATGAATCCGCCCGGCTTTGCCGGAACCTGACCTCGACTGCCACCACGCCTGCCGATGGGTGGTATTCTGGATCGATCCCTGTGTTTTCGAACCGATCTATCTTTGTGAACGCACAACACTCTTGAACGAACGCCGCGCGCGATCGCCTGAACCATTGCACGACCCTTCACCCGGAGCCGGACATGAATCGCGGAATCCTCTGGACCCTCTGGGCCGCCGTCCCGATCGCTGCGCTCGCGCTGCACATGGGCCCCGGTCAGCGGTTGCTTGCCCATGACCGGGCCGCGTCGAATCTCGCCGCCGCCCGCGAACTCATCGCTCGGGCAGCAGAGGCCGCCTCCGGCGAGGAATGGCACAAAGCCGCGGAGGCCTATGCCGCCGCCCGCAACATGCTCCCTGAGATCGAGCGGCTGGAGCGGGCGAAACTGGAGCTCGCGGAAGCCAAGGCCCGGCTCGAAGGTGGCGAGATCGTGGAGGCCGTCAAGCAGCTCGAGGCGCTCTTCGAGAAGCAGCAGCAGGATGGCATCGTGGACGAATCGCTGACCAAGGACATCCGCGCCACGATCGCTGAAGGGTCATACTACACCGCGTGGGTGATGCGACTGGAGGGCGCTGCCGAGGACGAATGGAAGCCCGAGACCGAGAAGGCCCGCCAGCAGTACCGCTTCCTTGCCGAAAGCACCAGCGGCGATGAGGCCCGTGGGTTCAAGGAAAATCTGGAGGCGGTGATCCGCCTTGAGCAGATGGATCTTTCAGAACTCCAGGCGCTCCCCCTCCCCAAGAAGTGCAGTTGCTGCAGCAACTGTTCGCAGAAGAAGCGCGAACAGCGCAAGAGCCAGTGTCAGGGCCAGCAGACCGGCGACGCGCGCAAAACGATCTCGAACTCCGCCGGCAAGGACGCGCAGAACGGCAAGGGTTCCTGACCCTTCGAACGCGCTCGTTCTCGACCCGGCCCCGCCCGGTTCATCCCACGCCCCGCTCCCCCGCTCCCTGAGCGCACTCGTCGCCTGTCATCCTGTCGTGCCCCGCCACGCCGGCCCCCCCCGCGCCCCAGACGCCCAAGCGTCCACCTCCCCACAAGATCAGCCATGCGCACGATCCCTGCCGCGCTTCTCCTTTCGCTCCTCTCCGGGACCGCGACCGCGCAGTTCGCGTCCATATCCCAGCCGCCGGTTCCCATGTCGATAATGGGCCGGCCCATGATGGGAATGGGTGGCAACGAGATGTTCGAGGAAGGCATGGACGAAGACATGCCCGTGATGCCCATGGGCCGGGCCGAGGGGGACGACCTTCCCCCGGTCTTCAAGTCGCCACTCGGCAAGTACCTCCAGCGGCTCGACTACAACCGCTCGCCTGAGCTCGTCCTTCGGGCCCGCGCAAAGCTCGCGACCGACGCGCGCGAGCAGACCCTCCCCAAGGATGCGAAGGAGAAGAAGGACGCCGGCGAGACCGAGGCGCCGGTTGCCGAACCAGAGGGTGGAGCCCCGGGGCCGGCGGCGGAGCCCGGTGCGCAACCAAAGCGCGTCCGAAGCGTCGCTCTCCCCGCCACCACGATCATCGTGCCGGCGACACCCTCTGTGCCCACCTCTGGCGCGGTGGTGATTCCCTCGGCCCTCGCGACCACCTCGACCTCCACTCCCCTCTCCACCCCCGCCCCAGCGCCCGCGGCTGAACCGCCCCCGCCCACAACCCCGGGCGAAGGCGACCCTGCCGAGGGCGAAGAGATGGCCATGCCCGGCATGCCCCCGGCGATGATGAACGCCATGACGGGCATCCGCCTCGGGCCCGATGGCAAGCCGATGGGCCCGACTCGCCAGCCGACCAAGGAGGAGAAGGCCAAGGCCGATCAGTTCCGGCTTCAGTTTGTGGCCGGTGACTGGGCCGCGGTGGCGGCGTTCCTGAAGTCCGAGGCGGGCGAGGATGCCGAATCCCTCTTCACGCACCTGCTGAACATGCTGCAGCGTGATTCAGCGATTGTTCCCGGTGAGGTGCTCGCCTTTGCCGAGTGCGCGCCCGGCTCCCTCTCAGACAAGAACACCACGAAGCTCGCCGCCGTGCTCAAGAACTGCATCCGTCGCGGTTCAGACCCCGGCAGCGTGGCGGCCCAGATCACCCGTGGCACGACCCACCTCGGCGGCGTCACGCCCGAAGGCCGGGCCCGGGCCGCGCGCTTCCTGATGGCTGCCGACCTCCCGGTCGAGGCCCAGCCATTCCTCGATCCGCTCGATCAAGCCCGGGCGGAGAAGAACGCCGCGCTCATCAACCTGCATGCGATGTACTTCCAAGGCCTCGCCGCCCGCAAGACAGACCCGCTGGAGAAGAAGGCCGCCGTCACGCGGTCCTTTGAACTCTGTCTTGAGGTCATGGCGATTCCGCTGGCGCGGACGGCCGACCGGAATGCGGCCCTTGAACGCGCGATCACGTTCATGGAAGAACTCCCACCCGAGACGGTGGACGTGTGGCTCCGCGGGCTCTTCGAAAACTCGCCCGACCTTGCCTGGAACGCCATCGAGAAAGCCAACCAGCGCGCCCGCGCTGCCCGCGGCCAGGCCCGCGCGCCCGAGGATCGTGTCAAGGGGCTGCTCGTCCTCAAGCGCATCGGGCAGGCCCTGCTCGATGGCGCGGGGGAGAACGCGCCCGTCTTTCGCACCGCGCTCGACATGATGTCCATGACCATCCTCGAGGAAGCCGAGGACACCAAGCGCCGCCGCCAGGACGAGCGCTTCCGGTTTATCCCCGCAGAGCAACTGGGCGAAGCGCTCCCGTCGGCGCCGTGGCTGCGCGCCGGTGACCCCGGGCTGGCCGCCAAACTCGAGCTTCAGGCCGCGAGCGTCAGCGGTGGGGCGGGCGATATCACCGGCGTCATTGAGATGGTGCGCCCCCTCGTCACGACCGACAAAGAGCGTGCCGGAAAGATCGCCGAGGCGGTGATTGCAGCGTGGCCCGGCTATGTCAAGCCCGGCCAGCCGGGTGGCGATGGGTACGACCCATACATGTCCCGCCGCTATGCCTACGGGGGCGGCGGGTATTACGGCGGGTACGGGTATGGCGGTTATGACGGGAGCATCCCGCTCACGCGGGCCCGCCAGCAGCGCTACCTCGAACAACTCGGCACCCTGCTTGCGGAGTTTGACACGCTCGCACTCACGCGCCCACCCACGCCCCTTGTGGTCGCGGCCTTCACGGCCTCGCACGCCGACTCAGAGGTCTATGAGCGCGAAGCCATCGAGGCGGTCTTCGGCCCCGTGGCCCGCATTCAGCCCGAGGTGGCGACCGAACTCGCCGACGCCATGCGCAAGCGCCTCGGTGGCCTCTGGCGTCGCCCCCAGACTCAGCAGGAGAACGGTGCCAAGCGCAACGACAAGCAGATCGCCGCCGAGGTCTCCCGCGGCTACACGCTCGCGAGCGACCTTGCCCAGCAGGCGGCAACGACGGAGAACGCCTCCTGGCGGGCCGCCACGCTCATCGCCGACCTTTCCTTTGACCGGGCCGAGTTTCTCTATGGTCAGAAGGCCGACCTCGCGACCTACAGCACGTTGCGCGAGAACGCATTCGCCGGGTATGCCGGTGCCGCCGGGCTCTATGCCAAGGCCCTCGCCGAAGGGAAGGCGCAGCCCACGGCCCGCGTCTACTTCCAATGGTTCAGTTCGTCACTCGGCGCCTCCGACCTTGGCGTCTTGACCCGTCAGGAGACGCTCAGCGAAGGGCAGGTCGATCGTGTGCTGAGCGCCCTCCGCGAGCTGCCCCCCGCAGAGTTCAAGCGCCATGTCGGCCTCTTCGCGAAGGAGACAGCAAACGCCCTGAACACCCTCGCACCGGAGCTCAAAGTCCGGTTCCTGAACAACGCTGGCCGCATCGTCGGTGACCATGCCGACGGCGCCGCACTGCGCAAACAGCTCGCGTACTACACCGATCTTCGCAAGGAAGTCGAACTCACCCTCTCCGTCGATGGCCCGACCGCAGTCGGACACACCGACCCCTTCGGCGCCGTGCTCAGCATCTGGGCCACCCGAGCCGTCGGACGCGACTCCGGCGGGTTCAGTAAGTACCTCATGAACCAGCAGTGGCACCCACAGACGGGCCAGCCGGTTGACTACAAGGACGATCTTGAGAAGAAGCTTCGATCCGCTCTCGCCGAGCGTTTTGACGTTGTCGCCATCTCCTTCAGCAAGCCCGGGCTTGCTCCGGCCGGTCTTGCCCGTCCGGGTTGGGAGCAGCACCCCCTTGCCTATCTCCTCCTCAAAGCGCGCGATGCCGCTGTCGACAAGGTCCCCGCGCTCCAGTTGGATATGGACTTCTCCGACGGCCGCGGCTCGGTCATCCTTCCCGTAACCACGCAGGTCACAGCGATCGATGCCCGCACCGAGCCCCCGCCCGCCGCCGTCGCCGCGCTCGAGGTTGAGCAGACGCTCGATGCTCGACCGCCAGCGCGACAGATCGAAGGGGCACCCCCCGCTCCGCCCCTGCGACTGGAAGTCCGTGCCAAGGCCAAAGGGCTGGTGCCGCCGCTCGCGGCCCTGCTCGACCTTGCCGCCATGAAGGGCTTTGAGGTCATCAAGTCCACCGACAACGGGACGAACATCACCGAGGTCACCACGACCGAGGGAATCGTGGCGGTAAGCAGCGACCGGAGCTGGACTATTGAGCTTGCTCCCGCCCCGGGCCGGTTGCCTGCCAGTTTCACCTTCCCCACCCCCCGCGCCAAGGCAGACAAGTTCACGCTCAAGCGTTATGTCGATGCCGACATCCTGAGCTGCGAGCCGACTGTCGCGGTCAGTATCCCCTCCAAGACGCCCTGGTGGCAGCTCGCGGCGGCGGTCGGCCTGGGGCTCGTCATCCTCGGAGGCGTTGCCGCAGCGTTCCTTCGGCGGCGGGCACCGGTCGAGGTCCGCCCACCCCGGTTCACTGTGCCCCCGACCGTCACGCCCGTGAATGCCATCGCCGTGCTCCGACGGATCGCGAGCGTTCCGGAAGTCTCGCTGCCGGAGGGCGAACGGGTCCGGCTGGTCACCCAGATCGCCGACCTCGAGCGCGAGTACTTCGCCCCGACCACACAGCATGGCAACGGAACAGAAGGGAATGGAACCCCTCATTCGGGGGATATTTCCGGTCTTGTGACGATGGTCGAAGGTTGGGTGGCGAAGGCGGAGCGAGCCCTGCGCAACTGAGGCCCGCCGGGGGCGCTCTCAGGGTTCATTCGGGCTGGCTTGCTCCCCCAAGAATGTGCGGAATCCACGGCTTTTGCCGGGTTCGGGGAGTTTGACCTCGACGGCGCGGGGCTTCTGTGGCAGAATAAGCCCGACAGCCCGGGGCACGGTTGGAAAACTGGGGGGAAGCGACCTCCAGCCGAAACCGAGTGCCGGGTTCGTGCGTATCAGCAGCGTAGGGCGGATGAAAGCGGTTTCTGTACTTCGGACGTACCTGCTTTCTCCGTCGAACTTGGAACGATTTTCGAGCTTCTGCGAAACGACCATGGACCGGCAACGTAGTACATACCGGGAAGACCCCGCGAGATACCGCGGCGGCCCCAACGATCCCCGGGTGATCCCGGATGATCGCACCGGGATGCCGCAGTAATCGAGCAAGTTGTGAGTCCTGCGTCATGCGTGACGGACTTGTGACAAGCACGCTCCTTCCGGCCACGTTGCATCAGTGCCAACAACTCACTTCCCGACGGCTTGGGGTCAGCATGATCCCGGGCCTCATTGGAACTTGGAACGCGAGTGAAACCCTATCAGAGTACGACAATAGACCTTTGAGCCGAAACGAGAACCCCGACGACAACAGACCCCTACGCGAAATCGACCAACCCCGACTTACCCCGAATCTCCCGACACATTGTCCACGGGTTCAGCCCTCCGGCGCATCTTCAATCGCAACACTGGCACAACCCTCCAAGTTCTGCGACAATCCCGCCCGCCTTTTCCCCCTGACACCTTTTCTCGCCTCACGAACACACGAACGAACAGAGCAACGGACGCTTTCAACAACGAACCTCGACCGGCCACACCGGCTCAGGGGCCAACTTTGAAGAAACCATCGTCCAACCCGAAAGAAGGTAAGAAGCCCATGGTTCGGACTGTCTCCGCCAACCTCTCACCCATCGAGCAGCACCGCAAGAAGACGGTGAAGGTCGATATCTCCACCACTTCGGTCTCCTCCGCCAAAGCGACGTATTCGCGGAAGATCTCCCCAGAGGAGCAGAAGCTCCTCTCGGAACTCCTCGAGGCCGAGCAGGACTTCATCGACTCCCCCGCGTTTTACGAGGAGGATGCGATCAAGAAGATCTACGACGAGGCGCCGGACATTCAGAAGCCCGACACTTCGTGGTACCACCCCGTGATGGACGACCTCTCGGGGCGGACGCGGACCATCAAGACGGCCCAGCAGGTGATCCTGACGGGTGCGGAGGAGAAGGTCCTCTTCCACCAGTTCAACTACGCCCGCTACCGCATCTGGAAACTCCAGGCCGAGGTCTGGTCCACCGCCTCGCGCAAGCCCACGCTTGAGCAGGCCGACCAGATCATCCACTGGTTCCGCAAGAGCGACGTGATCCGGCAGCAGATCGCCAACACCAACCTCGCCCTCGTGCTCGCCATGGCCAAGCGCACCCGCATGAGCGAGGTGGACTTCGCCGACCTCGTCAGCGAAGGGAACATGGCCCTGCTCCGGGCGGTGGACAAGTTCGACGCCGGGCGCGGCTACAAGTTCAGCACCTATGCCTGTCGCGCCATCCTCAAGGCCTTCAGCCGCCAGGGCATGAAGCTCAGCAAATATCGCCAGCGGTTCCCGACCGATTTCGATCCCAAGCTCGAGCGCTCCAACTACCTTGAGACCAAGCGGTCAACCTTCGAGAAGGACGCCGCCGAGGAGGTCAAGCGCATCGTCCTCAACAACCGTGCGGAACTCACGGATGTTGAGCGCACCGTCATCGAGCACCGTTTCGGTCTCGAATCGAGCGACCCTGACCGACCCATGACCCTCGAACAGGTCGGGCAGATCATCGGTGTCACCAAGGAACGTGTCCGCCAGATCCAGAACAAGGCCATGGAAAAGATCCGCCTGACCCTCGAAGCCAACTTCCTTGGCAACAAGGAAGCCCGCGAGG
>JBQTIJ010000243.1:0-9831 GCA_052388255.1 Phycisphaerales bacterium | reverse complement strand
ACGGGCGGGCCTAATGTCCACGGCCATTGTTCAGGAAGTTGGCCATCATCCGAGGTCCCTCCTCGCTCAAGAAACTCTCAGGGTGAAACTGGACACCCTCGATCGGCACTCCGCACCCCTCGCGCCGAAGGCCCATCACGATTCGCTGGTCTTCCTCACCGCCAACCCCCTCACCCGGCTCGATCCAAGCAGAGACCTTCCACCCATCGGGGATCGTCTCCTCGCGGACCACCAGCGAGTGATACCGCATGACAGTGAGCGGCCCCGGGACGCCCGCGAAGATGCCTCGGCCATCATGCTGAATCCGCGAGGTTTTGCCGTGGACCGCGACGGGGCCGCGTTCGATGGTCATGCCACAGGCCGCGCCGATGCACTGGTGCCCGAGGCAGATGCCGAGGATCGGAACACGGCCTGCAAAGGCCCGTACCGCTTCCGTGCTGATTCCCGCTTCGGCCGGCCCGCAGGGGCCGGGGGAAACAATCACGTGCGAGGGTCTGAGCGCGATGGCCTCTTGCACCGTGAGGGCATCGTTCCGGACCACACGCACCGGGAGCGAAGGGTCCACAGCCGCCACGAGGTGCAGCACGTTGAAGGTGAAACTGTCGTAGTTGTCGATGAGCAGGACCACGCGCGGCCCCGACGTACGACCCCACCGGCCCCAGGCCGGCGCGCCGCGACGCGGCGGCTCGGTCGAGCCGGGAAAATGCCCAGGAGAGGACTTGAACCTCCATGCCCTTGCGGGCGCTACCACCTCAAGGTAGTGCGTCTGCCAATTTCGCCACCTGGGCCAGTTGTCTCCCCCGCGTCGCGGCTGGAAGCCGTCCCGAGGGGCCATGAATATAGAGACACCTTCGCGCAGAGTCGAGTCACTTGCACCCCCTTCGCGCCTAAACTTGGCCCCGTTCGGAGAGCGGATCCCCTGATCGCTCGGGAACCTCTCCAGATCGGTCATTCCCGATCCTCCTGGCCATGATGACCGCCCCCAAGGACACCTCCCCGGCGAACGCTCCCCGTGTTGACACGGGTCTCTTGTCCATGCTTTCGGCGCTGGCCGTGCAGGCGCAGGCGTCGGGCATGTTCGGGGCACTCACCAAGGCGGAATCGCGCCTGACCTGTCCCTCTCCGGCGGCCGATGCGCAGTACCGGGTGGACGTACAGGCAGGCCTCTTGTGTGTTTCGCTGGTAACGGCCGACCGCTATCTCAGCCAGTCCATCGAGCAGGACCTTGTCCATACCGGCGACAAACTTGCCGACTTGCTACACGACGAGCTTGTGGACGTGGACTACGACGGCCCGGCCCTGACCGTGGACCACTACCGAAGCGAAGACAAACTCTTCACCTTCCGTACCCGGCTGCCTTTCCCGCCCGACCAATGGGCCCAGGCAGGGACGCATGAAAGAGTCTGGAAAGTGCTCCAGGCCTATGAAGCGTGCTTCCGCCCCCTTGGCGGAATGGCCGGTGAAGACGACGATTGACCACACCACCCTGGCCCTTGTCTCCACCGCCGGCACACTTGGCCGGTTGACACGACGGCCAGACCACTCCGGTCGGTACCTTCCACCTTTCTGCTGCTGATCTCCTGGAGATGCGTTCCAGGGCTCTTCGGGTTCCTGTCTCGAACGCTCCACCTGTTCTCGGTCGTGTTGCTCGCGAGGTCTCTTATGCGGATCGCCATGCTCGGTTGGGAGTTTCCACCTTTCATCGCCGGCGGTCTCGGGACCGCCTGCTATGGGCTGACCAAGGCGCTTGACCTCCGTGGCCATGAGATCCTCTTTGTTCTCCCTCGCCCCGTCGATCGTTCTCATGCTTCGCACGTGCGGCTCTTCAGCCCTGCGGGGCGGGCGACGAGCGCAGCCGCACCGGTGCGCCTGGGCCCGGTCGATTCCGGCGCGGCAGCGGCGATTGACTTTGATGTGCCCGTGTACGACCCTCGGACGGGCCACCTGATCACCCACGCCGCGGCGGCAAGCGCGGGCCTGACGACCATGCAGCCCTTCGCCCACACGACCTTCATGGGCGTGGCGGCTGGGTTCAGCAGTCCTTACCGCTCCTTCTCCGGTGCACGATCGCGGGCCGTGTCGCGCCCGGTGATCGATGCCTCGGGCAACGTGGTGGGGGAGGAACTCATCGACGAGGAATGGGCCGAGCAGTTGCTGGAGAGCGCGCCGAAGGTCGAGACCCGCGCGGGCCCGATGTTCGGCGCCAGCGGTGCGGGCTCGGGCTACAAGGGCGACCTCTTCGCCGAGAGCGAGCGATATGCCCGTATGGTGGTGGCTCAGGTGAAGGGCGAGGCCTTCGATGTCATCCACGCCCATGACTGGCTCACGTTCTCCGCCGGGGCGGCCCTCGCGGGCGCCAGCGGGCGGCCCCTCATCGTGCATGTCCACTCGACGGAGTTTGACCGTTCCGGCGAGAACATCAACCGCCGTGTGTATGAGGTCGAACGCCGCGGGATGCGGGCCGCCATGCGGGTCGTCTGCGTGAGCGAACTCACCCGCAACATCGTGGTCAGCCGCTACGGGATTGCCCCCGACCGAGTGGATGTGGTGTACAACGGCATCGACGCGGAGCAGTTCCAGCCCCGCCCGGGGGACCAGATCGCCAGCAAGGACAAGATCGTCCTGTTCCTTGGGCGGATCACCATGCAGAAGGGGCCGGAGTACTTCATCGGGGCCGCCAAGCGCGTGCTCGAGAAGGTGCCCAACACCAAGTTCATCATCGCCGGCTCGGGCGATATGGAACTCCGCATGATCGAACTGGCGGCGCACCTGGGCATCGGCCACCGCGTGCTCTTCACCGGCTTCCTCCGCGGACGCGATGTCGATCGGGTCTACCAGATGGCCGACTGCTACGTCATGCCCAGCGTGAGTGAGCCCTTCGGCATCGCGCCGCTCGAGGCCATGCGCAACGACGTGCCCGTGATCATCAGCAAGCAGAGCGGTGTCAGCGAGGTGCTCACCCACGCGCTGAAGGTGGACTTCTGGGACACCGACGAGATGGCCAACAAGATCGTCGCGGTGCTCCGCCACCCGCCACTTGGTCAGACGCTTCGCCAGCACGGCTCCTTCGAACTCCGCCGCCTGACCTGGGCAGGTGCTGCGGAGCGCTGCGAGCAGGTCTATCAGCGCGTGCTGGAAGGCCAGCGGGATGTCGCGCTCGTCTGAGGCCCGCTGCGGGGGGTGCAATACGATCCCTCGATGTCCCTTCCCCTGAGCCGGCTTTCGCCGGTCTGCGTCTATTGCGGTTCGGCGCGCGGGCGAGACCCGGCGTATGTCGCCGGCGCGGGCGAGCTCGGGGCGGCCCTTGGTCGGCATGCCCTTGGCATGGTCTATGGCGGCGGCCGTCGCGGGCTGATGGGGGACGTGGCCGATGCCGCGCTCGCGGCCGGCAGCCGGGTCACCGGCATCATCACGCGCCAACTTGTGGACATGGAAACCGCCCACGACGGCCTGCCCGATCTGCGCATCGTGGCCACCATGCACGAGCGCAAGATGCTCATGGCCACGCTCGCTTCCTCCTTTGTCGCCCTTCCCGGCGGGGTGGGGACGCTCGACGAGCTCTTCGAGATTCTCGCATGGTCTCAGCTTGGCCTGCACGCCAAGCCCGTCGGCATCCTCAACACCGCGGGGTACTACGACCGGCTGCTCGAGTTCATCGCCCACATGGACAGCGTAGGATTCCTCCGCATCGACCCCCGGCGCGATATCGTCGCCGATACCGATCCTGACCGCCTGCTTCAACGCATGGCCGGCCACACGCTCTGACGGACCCTTATGGCGCTCACCGATCTCACCATCATCCGGCGTTCCCTGACCGCCCGGCTCTTCTCGACCGTCACCACCGTCCTGACAGTGGCGGTGGCGGTGGCCCTCATGCTCGTGCTCTTGCTCATGCGCGACTCCGGCCGCAAGGTCTTTGAACGCGGCACCGGCAACATGCAGATCCTTGTCAGCGCGGACTCAAGCCCCTTGGTCAGCGTCCTCAACAGCGTCTTCTATGCCAACGCCCCTCAGCGACCCCTCACCCTGACCAAGTACTTCACGCTCTTTCCGCGCGATGCTGATGGGAACATCAACGACCGTCGCGTGGAGTTCGCGCTCCCGGTCCAGCAGGGTGACTCGTTCCGCGGGTTTCCCACCATGGCGATTGATCCGCCCTTCTTCGCGCTCTTCCAGCCCGTGGTGGGGGAGCCCTTTGGCTTCAGCGCCGGGGGGCCGATCAACGGCGACTTTGATGTCGTTCTCGGGAGCGATGTGGCCGCGGCGACCGGGTTCGGCGTCGGGCGCAAGCTCTTTGTGACCCACGGATACTCGGCCCGCCGGGGGCATGCTGTCGCCGTGGGCGATACGCCCGAAACCGCGCGGGGCGGCGCGCACCACCATCACCACCCCGAGAGCACCACCGATGCGGAGAAGCCCTGGCGGCCGGAGCCCGAGAAGGGCGCGGAGGAGGACATCCACGCCGACTTCCCCTTTGCCGTGGTGGGGGTGCTCAAGCCCACCGGCTCAGCCCATGACCGTGCCGTTTTCATTCACCTTCACGCCACCTGGCTGATGCACGCCGCGGAAAAGCGGCACGCCGCCGATGAAGGCAAGCCGTCCGCGCCGCCCACCGTCGCCGACCTCACCGACGCGGAGAAACTCATCACGGGCGTCTACGTGGGCATCCGGACCCGCCAGGGATCGGACGTCTCCGCGGCCGCGGGACCGGTCTTCGCCCAGCTTCGGGCCGATCCCACGCTCACGGTCGCCCTCCCCGGGCAGGAGATCCGCCGCCTCTTTGATATCGTGAGCAACGTCGATCGGGTCATCATCGCCATCGCCGCGGCGGTGCTGGTCTCGAGCGGCATCGCGATTCTGCTGGCCCTGTACAACTCGATGGAGCAGCGACGGAGGCAAATCGCCGTCCTGCGCGTCCTTGGCGCCAGTCGGGCTCGGGTCTTTGGGCTGGTGATCACCGAGAGTGCGCTGATCGGTCTCTTTGGGGCCGTCGGGGGCGTGCTCATGTGCCTTGTGAGCATGCAGGCGGTCGTGCTGGTCTTCAAGGAGCGGCTTGGGCTGGTGCTCTCGGCCGCCCCCAATGCCGAGGTGATGCTCCCGGTCCTTGGGGCGACGGTCGTGCTTTCTGCCCTTGCGGGGGTCTTCCCCGCCGCTCTTGCCTATCGCACCAGTGTTTCGAGGGCCTTGCGGCCGAGCGCATAAGCGCCTGGGCACCTGTGCGTGGGGGCATTTTGATAGCCGGAGGGGGTCAGGGCGGCCCTTCGCCGGTTCTGGTACACTGACAGCGTCGATCAGCGGGCGGTTCGCCCGCGCACATTTCTGTCGGTCCCCCCGCTCGCGGAGCCCCCGCCCATGTCTACGCCACTCACCGCTTCCCCCGCGTATCAAGCCCTCAAAGCTCACCATGCGCAAATGGCCGGGACGCACATGCGCGACCTCTTCGCCAAGGACCCCGGCCGGTTCAAGAGCATGCACGCGGTCTTTGAGGACATATTCTTCGACTACTCCAAGAACCGCATCACGGGCGAGACCATGAAGCTGCTCTTTGACCTCGCCCGCCAGGCGGATGTGCAGGGGTGGGGCAAGCGCACCTTTGCGGGCGAGAAGATCAACATCACCGAGGATCGGGCTGTTCTGCATGTCGCCCTGCGCAACCGCAGCAACACGCCGATCATGGTGGACGGCAAGGACGTGATGCCCGAGGTGAACAAGGTGCTCGAGCACATGTTCAGTTTCAGCGATCAGGTCCGCAGCGGCCAGTGGAAGGGGTACACCGGCAAGACCATCACCGATGTTGTGAACATCGGCATCGGCGGGAGCGACCTTGGACCCGTCATGGCCACCGAGGCCCTTAAGCCCTTCTGCAAGCGCGACCTCCGCTGCCACTTCGTCAGCAACATCGATGGCACCCACATGGCCGAATGTCTCCGCCAACTGAACCCGGAGACGGCGCTTTTTATCGTGGCGAGCAAGACGTTCACGACGCAGGAGACGATCACCAACGCCACCACGGCGCGCGACTGGTTCATGAAGGCCGCCAAGGACAAGGCCCACGTCGCCAAGCACTTTGTCGCCCTCTCGACCAACGCCAAGGAGGTCTCCGCCTTCGGCATCGATACCCGCAACATGTTTGGGTTCTGGGATTGGGTCGGCGGGCGCTACTCGCTCTGGTCTGCCATCGGGCTCCCCATCGTCCTCGCGATCGGCCCGGACAACTTCAAGGCCCTGCTCGAGGGTGGCCACGCGATGGACCAGCACTTCCTCTCCGCCCCCCCGGAGAAGAACCTCCCCATGATCCTCGGCCTCATCGGCCTGTGGTACAACAACTTCTTCGGCAGCGAGACCGTCGCCATCCTGCCTTACGACCAGTACATGCATCGCTTCGCGGCGTACTTCCAGCAGGGTGACATGGAGAGCAACGGCAAGTTCATCCGTCGCGACGGCCAGCGTGTGGACTTCTCGACCGGGCCCGTCATCTGGGGCGTGCCGGGGACCAACGGCCAGCACGCGTTCTATCAACTCATCCACCAGGGCACCATGCTCATCCCCTGCGATTTCCTTGCGCCCATCCAGAGTCATAACCCGATCGGCGAGCACCATCCCATTCTCCTCAGCAACTTCTTCGCCCAGACCGAGGCGCTGGCCTTCGGCAAGACCGCGGCACAGGTTCGTGCGGAGCTCGAGAAGGGCGGCATGAATGGGGCCGCGCTCGATGCGCTTGTGCCCCACAAGGTCTTCGAGGGCAACCGGCCCACGAACTCGATCATGTTCAAGAAGCTCACACCCCGCACGCTCGGCTCGCTCATCGCGCTCTATGAGCACAAGATCTTCACTCAGGGCATCATCTGGAACATCAACTCCTTCGATCAGTGGGGGGTTGAGCTTGGCAAGCAGCTCGCCAAGGCCATCCTGCCCGAACTCATCGGCGCTGGCGAGGTCACGTCTCACGACAGCAGCACCAACGGCCTGATCAACCACTACAAGGCCCACGCGCGCTGACCGCCGCCACACCTCGCGCACTCCGCCGTCAGACGTCCATCGCGCGCAGGATGGCCGAGAGCGCCGTTCCGGCACCCACCGCCACCGCGTGGTCAACGGCCTCGGTCGCTGCGGTCGCTTCCGGGTTGATCTCGATGGTCAGGGCGCCAGCGGTCCGAGCTGTATGCACGAACCCGGCAGCCGGTTAAACGACACTGCTTGTGCCGATGGTCAAGAAGACCTCGGCAGCGGCCACGGCACGCTCGGCCGCGGCGAGGGCCGCCGGCGGGAGCATCTCGCCAAACCAGACGACATTCGGACGCAGGAAGTCCGCCCGGTGGCAAGCCGGGCGCAGCGGAAAATCCGTAGCGGGCGAGGTCGGTGGTTCAACCATGCGCCCGCAAACAGGGCAGCGCCAGCGCAGGATGTCGCCGTGAAGTTCCACAACATTCGCTGAGCCCGCCCTTTGGTGCAGGCGATCGACGTTCTGTGTCAGCAGCGTGAAGCCCGCCCCACGCGCCAGGGCTCGGCGCTCAAGTTCCACCAGCCCTCGGTGGCCTCGATTCGGCTCGGCGTTCAGGCAACCGACGCGGCGATGGTCATACCACCGCTGCACGCGCTCAGGGTTCTCCGCGAAGGCCTCGGGCGTCGCGAGGGTTCGCGGGTCAAAGTCCTTCCACAGTGCGCCCATGGTCGCCTGCGATGAACGAAAAGTCGGAATCCCGCTCTGGGCGGAGATGCCCGCGCCGGTCAGTACCGCGATGTGACGAGCAACGGCCAGCGCCTCGGCGATGTTGGTGATGGTGGACACACCCGATCTTTCGCTCGCCCGTGCGAGAGACTCGGCGAGTGGGCCTGCCGCGGAGATAACGCGGGTGGGACACGTTTGCATTCTCTCGAATCAGTGGTATGCTCAAGGGTCGGCATCTCCGGCGATCCTCCCACACGTCCCACGCCGGGAACCATGCCGGGGAGAATGAATGAACATCAAAGTGGTCGGTTTGTCGCTTTTGAGCGGCCTCGCGGTCGGTCTGCCTGCGCTCGCGCCGCGGGCCCATGCGATCCTGGTCCCAGCGGCTGGTCCGGGTACAGGCAGCGCGCTCATCGTGCACGGGTCGTACAACAACCTTGGCGCGTCGGCCCCGCTGGCGCCGGCGGTCTTTGCGAATGACGGGCAGATGCTCACCGCGGGGCTGGGTTACCCGGTGATCGGCGCGGTCAACCCGGGCTTCCGGTTCCTGAATACGCCGCTGGTGGCCAACGTGCCGGTTGGGCTCAACACCTTCCCGGGTCAGGTGCCAGGCATTGTGTCGGCGAGCACCACGCTCGTCGGCGTCGCGGGCTTTGGCCGGGCGGGTTTAGCCGCCACCAACTACACGCTCAACACCAACTTCGTACCCGGACGGATCGGGGCGAACACCTTCGGTGGGCAGGTGGACTATGTAAATGTCGGCGGCCCGCTGCTCGCCAACTTCGGGCACTTCATCTCGGGCAACCTTGGGGTCGGCGGGCTGGGCGACTTCACGGCCGTCGGGGTCCGGTCACGGATCGACATCGGCTTCGGGGTCGGCAACGCCTTCGTCTCAACGTTCACATTCTTCCCGACGCCGATCGTGATCGGCTACGACGGGGCTGGCCCGCGCGGTGACTTTGTCGCGGCGGACTTCGGTGCCGTCACCATCCTCGGACCCAACAACGCCCGCGTCGCGGCGGCGAGCATCGCGCCGCTCCTTGTCGGCAACGGGGCGACCGTCCGGTTCACGGGCACGGTGACGATCGTGGGTGATCCATCGAGCTTCGACTTCGCGCCCATGGACATGAGTTTTCTCGATGTCCCGATGGACAACTTCTATGGATATGGCGGTTCGTCGGACGCTCTGACGATCCTGCCCACGCCCTCCGCGGCCGGGCTGCTCGGCCTCTTCGGGTTGTCGATGGGGCGGCGGCGCCGGGCCTGAGGGCCTTCGTCGTGCCAGAGTTCTGAGCCCTGAGCGCCCGCGCTTGGCTGATCGATCGGCCCGGCGCGGGCGCTTTTTATTGCTTGCGCGTCGGCTTTGCAGGGCGCTTGGGACGCACTTCGCCCGCGGGCTTGGGGGGGGCGGTCGGGGTTGGCGCGGGGGGCTTGGCGGCGGCGTCGGGCGCGGACTTGGTTTCGCCGGCGGGCTTCTTGTCATCCGCCTTGACAGGTTCCGCGGCTTTCTTGTCGGCCTCGGCGGCCTTTTTGTACGACTCGCTGCGGTAGTCGGTCTCGTAGAAGCCGCCGCCCTTGAAAAGGACTGCGGCGCCGGTGCCGATGAGCCGCTTGGCCGTCTTGCGTTTGCACGCGGGGCAGGCCTTCACCGGTTTGGCGAGCATCGACTGGAAGAGTTCCCAGGCGTGTCCGCAGGCGGTGCAGGTGTAGTCGTACGTGGGCATGGTGAGGGCGGGCGGGCGGTGAGGACGAATCGGTGCGCGGTCAGGCCGTGGCCGGTTCGGCGCGGGCAACGGCAACCTGGGCCGGGCGAATGACCTTGTCGTTCATGGCATAACCGGTGCGCATGAGCGAGACCACGCAGCCGGGCGAGATCGTGGCGGAGGGCTGCTGCATGACGGCCTCGTGGCGCGTGGGATCAAAGGCGTCGCCCGGCGCGGGACGGATCACCGCGATGCCGTGGTTGGCCATCACGCTGAGGAGTTCGTCCTTGATCATCGAGACGCCGGAGATGACCTGTTGGGCCGAGGTGCGGCTCGGATCAAGCGCGAGGGCCATCTCAAAGTGATCGACCACGTTCATGACGTTGAAGATGACGGAGCGCATGCCGCCTTCGCGGGCCTGGTGCTCGTTGGCGTGGGCGCGGCGCTGGTAGTTCTGAA
>JBQTIJ010000242.1:0-2995 GCA_052388255.1 Phycisphaerales bacterium | reverse complement strand
GTACCCTGTGGCCCGCGCCGGAGTAGCTCAGCTGGTAGAGCAGCCGCCTTGTAAGCGGCAGGTCAGGGGTTCGAGTCCCCTCTCCGGCTTACGGCTCTTCGGGGGTTGCTGTGGGTCGGTGAGCGGTTTGCGGTAGCCGGGATCGGTTGTGCCACGCGCGATCCGGGTGGTCCTGGGTAGCGTCACTTCTTGTCAGAGAAAGATCGGCAAGGAGAACCGAGATGCGCGTGGCAGCCCTATTCAAGCGGTTGCTCGGCTTCGACGCGGTCAGCGTCGTCGGGGTTGAGGTCATCGAGCGGCGGGGGGAGCAGGTTGTGCAGGTGCACCTCGCGCGCAGACGCAACCGCCGGATGTTCTGCTCATGCTGCGGCGAGCGGTGCACCGCGATCTACGATCGATCGGTCCGCTCGTGGCGGCACCTCGACCTGTTTCGTGTTCGGTGCCTCATCCAGTGTGAAGTGCGGCGGGTGTCGTGCCCGTCGTGTGGTGTCAGCCCGGAAGCGGTCCCGTGGGCCAGGGTCGGGTCACGCTCGACGCGTGCGTTCGAAGACACCTGCGTGTGGCTTGTCCGTTCAGCGCCGAAGAGCGTGGTCGCCCAGTTGCAGCGGGTCGATTGGCACTCGGTCGGCAAGATGATCGAGCGGGTCGTCCAAGAGCACACCGCCGCCCGGTCCGGGGACGGGTTGGACGGCCTGCGGCGGATCGGGATCGATGAGGTTGCCTACCGCAAGGGCCACCGGTACCTGATGTGCGTCACCGACCACGACTCGGGCAGGCTCGTGTGGTGCGCGCCGGGACGCAGCGAGCAGACCGCCGCCGCGTTCTTCCGGGCGTTGGGGCCCGAACGCTGCAACCAGATCACGGCGGTGTCGGTCGATCTTCACGGCGGGTGGATCCGCGCCAGCCGCGCCTACTGCCCAAACGCCCGGATCTGCGCCGATCCCTTCCACATCATCAAACTCGCCGGCCAAGCCCTCGACGAGCTACGCCGCGGCCTGTGGCAGAGCCTCCGCGAGACAGACCCGAAGCGAGCGGCATGGATCAAAGGCACCCGCTTCGCGATCCGCCGCCGCTCAGACAACCTCCGTCCCCAGGACCGATCGATCCTTGACGAGCTCGCCGAGACGAACATCGACCTGTACCGCGGGTGGCTGCTGGTCGACCAACTCCGCGCCGTCTACCAGGCCCGCGGCCACACCGAAGCGATGCGCCTACTCGACGAATGGGTCTACGCCGCCTGCCTCAGCGAACTCGACCCGTTCATCCGCACCGCCCTGACCCTCGATACCCACCGAGAATACGTCGCCAACGCCATCGTCCTCGGCCTGTCGAACGCCCGCCTCGAAGGCATGAACAGCACCGTCAGGCTCATCAGCCACCGCGCCCGCGGCTTCCGCCGACTCGACTCACTCCTGGCAATGATCACCCTCATCTGCGGCCGAATCCCCGTCGCCCTACCTGGATGGCCCCCGGTTGTTGGTCCAGTCGCTATGAGAGTTTGTTGTTGAACCGTGGTCTATAGGCCCCGCCGGCAGGCGTTGGCGTAGAGGCTTGGCGGCATCCACCCGAGGCTTGAGTGGGGTCGGACCGTGTTGTACATGATTCGCCAGTCCTCGATGACGACCTTCGCCTCGAGGAGGGTGGTGAACATCTCGACGGCGAGGACCTCGTCGCGGACGCGGCTTCCGAACGACTCGACGAACGGGTTCTCCCAGGGTGACCCGGGCTCGATGTAGAAGGTGTCCGAGCCACTGGTCCGGCACCAGTCGCGGATCGCGTTCGCGGTCATCTCCGGGCCGTTGTCCATCCTGATGAACATGGGTGCCCCGTGCCGGGCGGCGAGCCGGTCGAGCACCGCGACGACCATGTCTGCGTCGATCGTGCGCTCCACCAAGATCTCCAACGCCTCCCTGGAGTACTCATCGACGACGTGCAACAACTTCAACGTCCGTCCGTCGCTGGTGGTGTCGAACTGGAAGTCAAGGGCCCACACCCAGGCGATCGCCTCGGCACGCAGAAGCCCGGCGGGCGCGGTCGAGGTGCCTGCGCGCCGTCGTTTGCGTCGTTTGGAAGGCACTCTGAGGCCCTCCTCACGCCACAGCCGCTGGACCTTCTTACGGTTGACGACCATGCCCTCCCCGCGAAGAAGCCCCCACGCCGTGCGATACCCCCACCGCGGGTGCTCCTTGCTGATCCGGCGCAACCTCGCGCGCAGACCATCATCCGCATCGACCAGGGGGGCTGCGCGCCGCTGCGTCGATCGGTGCTGACCTGTGATCTGGCACGCCCGCCGCTCAGACAACCCGAGCCGATCCACAAGCATCCGGACCGCGTCTCGCCTGCGCGACGGGCTCACCAGTTTCCCCGGCTTATCTCCCGCAGCGCCTGGTTCTCAAGGAGCTGATCCGCGACGATCCGCTTCAACTGGGCGTTCTCGCGCTCCAACTCCTTCAGCCGTTTGACGTCCTCGGCTTTCATCCCACCGTACTGCGCCCGCCACCGGTGAAACGTCTGCTCGCTGACCTCCAGGGCCTTCGCAACCTCCGCGACCATGGCGCCCTCACCGAGTAGCCGCTCCGCTTCCCTGAGCTTGCGGATGATCTGCTCCGGCGTATGCCGCCGTCTGCGTGTACCCATCGATGTGATCCTCCTCCGTCCACCAAGTGGACTCTAGGACTCTCACAACAACTGGACCGAAACGAAGGGGTCACGCCAGCACCCCACAGACCCTCCCGCCGAAGGGCGCGCGCGGGGTCAGCGGGTCGAGCACGAGTACGAAAGGTGCGGGGCGCTTACCTACCTGGCCGCGTGGGACGTCCGCCGGGCCAGCATCTTCGGGCGCTGCGAGCCGCGCGGCGGCATCGCGCCCTTCGAGCGCCTGGTGGCCGAGGTGATGAGCGAGGAGCCCTACCGCTCGGCCCGGCGGGTCTACTGGGTCGTCGACAACGGTTCCTCCCACCGGGGAGCCCGAGAGCGGGTCGCCGCGAAGTGGCCG
>JBQTIJ010000241.1:0-5295 GCA_052388255.1 Phycisphaerales bacterium | reverse complement strand
CTTGCCGGCGCCGTTGGGCCCGATGAAGCCGGTCACGCGCCCCGCCGGTATCTCAAGATCCAGCCCCGCGACGGCGACTTTGGGTCCGAACGTCTTGGTGACGCCTCGGATGGAAATAGCGCTGGTGGTGGGCAAGGTTGGCCTTGGTTGAGCGGGAGTTCAATCGGGCATGCCCGGAAAAAGGCAACGGCCCATCGGCCGAGCCGAGCCCCTGCGGGCGGTGATTATTGGTGGTGCGGCGGTCGCGGTTTCGCCCGGAGCGGACAAGGGCGGCCGTCGCGCTCACTCGCCGAACTTGGGCAGGTCACACTCGGCGAGGAGTCTGAACTCCTTGCGCATCAGGATCTGGGCCGCGAGGGTCGGGTCATCGACCGCGAGTGCATACGCGGGGCCGGGGGCGTGTTCCCAACCGAGGAGTGGGTAGCAGAAGCGGATCGAGATCTCAGCATGCAGCAGAAACTGGCACATGCGACCGAGCGTGTGGGTGGCATCGGTGGAGACGACGATGACCGACGCATCCATGAAGGGGAGGGCCTGTTTGACCAGAATGCGCCGCGCGAGCTTGGCGTCCCCGGCGATCAGCCGGACAACGGCATGGTCGGAGGAATCCAGAACGGTGAGGGCCGCGATGCGGCACATCGCCTCCTCAAACGCCTCGACCAGTTCGAGCATCTTGCCGACGCGGTTCTCGAGGAACACCGAGAACTGCACGACACTCACGGGCGAGAAGCCGCTTCCCGCCGCTGTTCCGGGCATCTGCGCCATGGCGTCCGCTCCTTGGCAGGGCGGGGCGCCCGACGCGCCCCGGGGCGAGGCGCATGTTCAGGCCTGGAAGGACGAACCGCAGCCGCAGGTGCTGGTGGCGTTGGGGTGCTTGAAAACGAAGCCGCGACCCATGATCTCGTCCTTGAAGTCGATCTCCGTGCCGCCGAGGTAGATCATGCTCTTGGGGTCGCAAATGACGCGGATGCCGTGGGCCTCGAACTCCTCGTCCGTCTCCTTCTTGCTCTCGGTGAGGTCGAGCAGATAGGAGAACCCCGAGCAGCCGCCACCCTTGACGCCGACGCGGAGCCATGTCTTGGTGACGTCAAGCTCCTCGCGCTCGATGATGGTGCGGATCTCGCGGGCCGCGGTCTCGCTGATCTTGACGGCGGGTGAGGTCTGTGCAGCGTGGTCGGGGGTTTCGGTGGCCATGTTGGATTCCTTGGCGTGCTAAGGCCCGCAAGCCGGGCCGTCTGTGTTTATTGTACGTCCGCCCATTCGGGGAAGGTTCGCGCTTCCCCCCCGGCTTCCTTGCCGAGACGGTCAGGCGTGGCCCTCAACCGGCAGGCCGTTCTTCTTCTTGTAATCCGCAATGGCCGCTTTGATGGCATCCTCGGCGAGCACCGAGCAGTGGATCTTGACAGGCGGGAGCGAGAGTTCCTCGACGATCTCGGTGTTGCGGAGCGTCTCGGCCTGCTCGATCGAGCGGCCCTTGATCCATTCGGTGGCGAGCGAGGAGGATGCGATGGCGCTCCCGCAGCCGAAGGTCTTGAACTTGGCGTCCTCGATCTTGCCGGTCGTCGGATTGACCTTGATGCACAACTGCATCACGTCACCGCACTCAGGCGCGCCGACGAGCCCGACGCCGATTCGCTTGTCGGACTTCATCTCGTTCTGATTGCCGAAGTTGCCAACGTTGCGCGGGTTCTCGTAGTGGTCGATGATCTTGGGGCCGTAGGCCATGGGGAGCTCCCTTTGATGGGGTGAGTGTCGTTCGGAAAAGGTCGCGAGCCGGGGGGAACGGTTCTACAGGGACTCTGTTCAGTGGTGGGCCCATTCGACCTTGCTCAGGTCGATGCCCTCTTTGTGCATGTCGTAGAGCGGGCTCATGGTCCGGAGTTTGGTCACGGCCCGGATGATCTGGTTGACGGCGAAGTCGATCTGCTCCTGCGTGGTCCATTTACCCAGCGAGAGCCGGAGTGAGGAGTGTGCGAGCTCATCGCCCACACCGAGGGCCTTGAGTACATACGACGGCTCGAGCGACGCGCTGGTGCAGGCCGAGCCGCTGGAACACGCGATGTCCTTGACGGCCATCATCAACCCCTCGCCTTCGACAAAGCCGAAGGAGATGTTCGTGATATGCGGCAGCCGCTTCTCGCGGTGGCCGTTGATCTCGCAACTGTCGAGCTTGGCCTTCACGCCATCCTCGAGCGCGGTGCGCAGGAGCGAAAGCCGCGCCGCGTCGGCACCCATCTCCAGCCGTGCGATCTCGCATGCCTTGCCGAAGCCGACAATCCCCGGCGTGTTGAGCGTGCCGGGGCGGAAGCCGCGCTCCTGGCCGCCGCCATCGATCAGGGCCGTCAGCCGGACGCGCGGGCGGTGCCGGCGGACATAGAGCGCGCCCACGCCCTTGGGCCCATAGATCTTGTGCCCGCTCCAGGAGAGCAGATCGATGTTGTCGCGGTCAACGTTGGTCGGCATCTTCCCCACCCACTGCGTGGCGTCGGTGTGGAAGATGATCCCCTTCTCTTTGCAGAGCTTGCCGATCTCCGGCACCTCGTTGATCGTTCCGATCTCGTTGTTGGCCCACATGATGGTGACGAGAATGGTGTCCGGACGCAGCGCGCCCCGCACCATCTCGGCCGTGATGAGCCCGTCCGCGCCCGGCTCAAGAAAGGTCGCCTCAAAGCCCTCCTTTACCAGCCGCTTCACCGGGTCGAGCACGGCCTTGTGCTCGTGGATGGCGCTGATGATGTGCCCACGGGCACGGCTCCCCGCCGGGGCCTTCTCGTACATGTTGGCCGCGCCTTTGATCGCGAGGTTGTTCGACTCGGTCGAGCCGCTGGTAAAGATGATCTCCTTCTCGGTGCAGCCGATCAGCGCCGCGGCTTGCTCGCGGGCCAGATCGATCCCGGCCTCTGCCGCCCAGCCAAAGGCATGGTTGCGGCTGCCGGAGTTTCCGAACCGTTCGGTGAAGAACGGGAGCATCGCTTCGACCACCCGGGGGTCGCAGGGTGTGGTCGCGGCGTGGTCCATGTAGATCGGGGTCTTGACAGCCATGGTGGTCCTTTGGGGTAGCGGTTCACCCCATGATAGCCAAGTTTGGAATGATTCAACGAAGCAGATACGCCTCGCCAGAACGTCCAAGAACAACCCCAATGTGGGGAGATTGTGCGGGTCAGACGGTCTTGAAGCACCACCGGCTGCTTCGGATCGGCATCCATCGTCCTTGGAACGTTGCTCCACCAAACCGCGACCGATGCGACACTCCTTGCTCGGGTCGCCGGGGGCTTCAGGCGGCGGACATCAACCCTCAACAAGATCGCCGTTCTCATAGGCCTTGATCAGGCGTTCGAGGTCGGCGATGCGCTGGCGGATCTCGCGACCCTCTTCAGTATCCGCCACCGTGCGCGGGCGCGGGTACTGGCGAATGGTGCTGATGCTCGGAACGATGTCCGCCCCTGTTTCAACGACGCGCTGGACCGACTCAAACTTGTGATGCTCGGCGAGGGCGATTCGGTCGGGGGCCAGAATGAGCGAGTAGCCGCGGTCGCCGTAGGCCTCGCTGAAGGCCCCGTCGATGGTCACGGCGTTGCCGCCCTTCTTTACGGGTTTCTCACCCTTCTCCACCTTGACGGGCACATGGCCGTTGACGATGAGCACGTCATCCCCGGCCCCGAAGAGCTTGCCGATCCGCCGGGTGAAGTCCGCGTCGTGGATCAGTTCAAAGTACGGGTTCTTGTGTTCCTTCTTGGCCTTTTCGTCCTCGACAAAGTACCCCTCGAAGGTCGTCATCTTGTCCTTGCCAAAGAGGGGTGAGCGGTCGCCCGCCCACATGTACCAGAGCCAATCGGCATCACCATCCAGCCCCTCAGCACCTTTGCGGAATGCCCGGCGGACGATGGCCCCGAGCGCATCGCACAGGGCCCGCCCGCTCTGCCGCCGACCTTCGACCTCGAGCTCCAGCGGGACGCCTTTCTCATCGACCGGCACGCAGGCGTGGAAGATCAGCGCATCGTCGCGCAGGGTCCACATGCCGCCCTTGCTGCAGACAAACTTCATCTGCTCCCAGAGCCGCGCCGAGGAGGTGAATGACTGGCGGATGCGGTTCATGCACTCCCGCTCCTCCTTGCTGTACTCGTACGGGTTCTTCGGGTCAACCGTGGGGAGCAGCCGGTCGCGCAGGGGGTGGACATTCCCGTCGATCTCGACCGTCCCCGCAGCGTGGTCGATCCGGTGCAGCAGGTTCCGGTGCTGCAGATTCCACTCTGGGTGCTGGTTGATGAGCCGGCCGATGGCCTTCTGCTCGATGATGGCGAGGGCCTTCTGCATCCGCGCCACGGTCAGCGGGTCGCGCTGCCCGTCGCCCTTGGGTACGAACCGCTCCGCCGGGTCGTCCTTGTACACGTCGCGCACCAGTTTCTCGAGGGGCGTCGTCATGATGCCGTACCCCTCCTCAAGCTGCGCGGCGCGGCGGTAGCGCGAACTAAACCGAAGCACCGCCGCGATGCACGCATCATGACCAAGGCACGAGCCCATCCAGATCGTGTCGTGGTTCCCCCACAGGAGCGAAACCCGCGGCTGCTGCATCAGGATGTCGATCACGCGATCGATGCGTGGCCCCCGGTCCCCCAGATCGCCGGCGACCAGGATCTCCGCCTGCGACAGGTTGCGCACAAGGCGCGATGCGGCCCGCACCGCGCCGAGGTCGCGGTCGTGCTCGGCCATCCCGGCCAGCATGGTCCGGACGAAGTCTGTTCTGGATGCGAGGGCCGTCCCCGCCGCTTCTTCCCAGAGCTCCTCAAAGAGCTCCTTGAACTCCGCGGGCAGGAGCGAGCCGACGTGGGTCCGGCGATATCCCGCGGCCAGTTGGCGGACGATGGCGAACTGGAGCCGCAGGGTGCGGATGACCCACTCCGCCCGGCGTGATGGGTCAGCAAGGGGCGACGGCCGCTCAGCCCGTAGCCGGGCCATGAGCTCGCGCGGGTAGTAGATTGTCGCAAGAAGCTGGTGCTGATCATCCTTCTTTAGTTTGCCGCCGAGCAGGTTCTCGACCAGCGGGCGCAAGGCGCCCGAGGCGTTGTTGATGACATGGCGCAGCTTGGCGTATTCGCCGTGGACATCGCTGATGACATGCACGACACCTTTGGGCAGCCCCAGCATGGCCCGCAGCCCCGCGATTTCGGCGCTCGCGGCGTTGACGGTCGGGAAGAGTGCGCCGAGGGCACGCAGGGCGTTCACGTCGGGTGGAGTTGCAGTCATGCAGGCGGTTCCGGGTCGCACGCCTCTCCGCGCACAGCGGCGGGGGGGCAA
>JBQTIJ010000240.1:0-2497 GCA_052388255.1 Phycisphaerales bacterium | reverse complement strand
GGCCGAGAGTGTGCTGATCTCGACTGGCGTGGTGGTGCCGTCGCGCGTGAGTTCCAGCGGGTGCGGTCGCGAAAGATCAAAGTCGAGCGTGGCGGCCTCAAAGACCGCGACAAAGCGCATCCGAAAGGACGACCCTCTCGCCAGGGCCTGTGACCCCTCAGCGCTGACATGGGCAGGCCCGCCCGGGCCATAGAGAAAATGCGAGCTCAGGTGATCGATGGTGCCCGCGGCCCGGATGTCGCGCGGGGGGCCGAGCAGGCCGTTGATGAAGTCAACATCGTGAACATGCAGATCGGCCTGCGCCCCGCCGGAGCGGGCAGGGTCCGTGTAGAAGTGGGGGGCCCAGTCCGGCCGCGCACCGAGGCGCTGGAAGGCCGCGGAGTGAAGCGCCCCGAACCGGCCATCGCGAACGGCCTGCGCCAGCGTGGTCCACCCCGGCCAGAACCGCATGCACATCGCAGGCATGCACAGGCGTCCGGCACCGTGCGCCGCCACGGCGATCTGCTCGATCTCGGCGCACGCGAGCGCCACGGGCTTCTCGACGAGCACATGCTTGCCCGCGGCGAGCGCGGCCCGGGCGAGCGGAGCATGCGTATCAGTATGGGTGCAGATGCACAGCGCATCCACCGCATCGCTCTCGATCAGCACCATCGGATCGATGAACGTGCGAACTCCCGCCGTGATCGCAGCGGAACCGCCACCCGTCTGCAGGTTGCCCGGTACCGGAGCCGCGGTGCCGGTCAGCCGGGACGGTTCGCGATCGGCCACCGCGGCGAGCACGCACGGAAAGCCCGCCGCCTGCGCGGAGGCGATCGCGGCGACGTGGGTCCGCCCCATGAACCCCAGGCCCACGACACCCACACGCAGCGGCGCGGCTGGCCGCGCCATCACGTGGCGCTCGATCAGGGCCCGGGCCTGTCGAACATCGGCCTCGCGCGACGCACCATCTTCGCGTTCGATCAAGAGATCGCACGGACGGACCCGTGTGCCGAGCGTGCGGAAGAACGCCGGCCAATCAACGGCCCCGGCCCCAGCGGGTTGCTCAGTGCCCCAGGTGCCCGGGTGAGCTGTGGGGCTCGCGTCCTTGATGTGGACCTGCCGAACCCAAGGGGCAAGCCGGGCCAGCGAATCGATCGGATCGCCCATGCCATAGAGCAGCATGTTGGCCGGATCGAAGTTCACTCCAAAGAGCGAAGGAACCCGAAGCTCGGCTTGCAGTTCTGCGAGTACCTCCAGCAGCGTCTCGGCCCGTTCTTGCCCGGTCTCAAAAGCAAGCCGAACCCCATGGGCCGCGAAAACGCGGGTGTACGCCGCGAGTCGCCGGATCAGGAGTGCGCGTTCCGGGTCGTGGTGATCGTGCGGGAGAAACCCAGCGTGGAACGTCACCAGCCGAATGCCCAGCGTGCGCGCGATTGCCGCGCTCGACTCGGCCGCCCGTAGGTTGCTGCCCCAATGGGCCGTGGGTCGAAGGCCCCCTGTCGCCTTGATGGTCTCAAGGGTCGTGTAGTCCTCGCCATGGGTCCCGACCATCCCAGAGAGGATCGTGATCCCCGCGCCCGAGAGCGTGTTCCACGTGGCATGGAGGTCCCACGCGCCAGTGCGGATCGGGTCAAGCGCAAGCTGCACTGCCGAGAGCCCGCACGCGCGGACCTTCTCGACCAGATCGCTCGGTGAGGTCGGCCGCAACGACCACGAGCAGACGCCCATGCGGGGCCTTTGGAGGCCCTCCGAAGGATGTTCGAACGAGCGCAGGCCGATCATCGCTGCCGCCCCGGAGCGGGCGAGCCGGCCTTGGCGGGTCTTGGGGCGGCCTTCGCGGGCCCCTTTGCCCGGGCGGCGACTTTGTACTCGACCAGCGCCCCGTCCGCAGCGCTCGGCCGCCAGCGGACAAACCCCTCGATGGCCTGATATTCAGGGAGGCCGAGAAGATCAAAGAGCCGGGCGGTGTTGCGGTTGCGTTCCTCGGCCCGCTGCCAGAACTCGCGCTGGTCACTCGGGCCGGGGAAGAGCGCGCGGTCTTTCTGGCTCTCGTGCTTGAAGATGGCCATCCGCTTGCGCTGGACCTCGTCGGGCGAGAGGGGCACCGCCATGTCGATCTCCTCCGGACCCCACTCCTGCCATGCGCCGCGATAGAGCCAGATCGCGCACTGCTTCATCCACGGCCGTGATTGGAGCCGGTGGACGGCGGTAATGATCGCCGCGAGGCAGACGCGATGTGTGCCGTGCGGGTCGCTCAGGTCCCCCGCGGCGTAGATTTGGTGTGGCCGCACCCGGTCCAGCAGGTCCATAGTGATGCGAATGTCCGCCTCGCTGAGCGGCCGCTTCTTGACGCGCCCAGTCTCATAGAACGGCAGGTCAAGAAAGTGAACATTCTGCGGCTTGACCCCACTGAACTCCGCCCCCGCCCGTGCTTCCGTACGACGGATGAGGCCCTTGATGGTCTGGAGTTCAGGCGAATCGATCTCCCCCGGGTCTTTGCGCCGGACAAAGGAGCCGA
>JBQTIJ010000239.1:0-8434 GCA_052388255.1 Phycisphaerales bacterium | reverse complement strand
GTTCTTTTCCGCGGGCGTGACGGCTTCCTGCACGACGGTCGAGCAGTTCGCGGGCGCGCCCGCCGGCCGCGGCGAGGTGACCTCTAGCAGCCCGAATGGGTTGGCGATGGGGATGGGCCGGCTGGTGTTCGCGCTGGCGCCGGGTGCGGAGGTCGTGGCGTTTGCCATCGCGCCGCAGGGGACGTGGACAGAGGCCGAGGCAGAGGCGTGGCTTGATTCGCCGCAGAGTGCCGATGCGCGGACCGCGGGCGTGATGCTCCGGGCCGTTCAGGACCGTTGGCAGGAACGCGCCGCGGCTTCGGTGCGGATCGACCTCGGCGACGACCCGCTGGCTCAGCGGATTCTGAAGACCGTGACGACGCAGCTTGATGCGATCACGGTGAACGCCGACGGCCCCGCGGTGCAGCCGGGGTCGCGCTGCTACGAGCGTTCGTGGGCCCGCGATGGGGCGATGACATCGGTCACGATGCTCGCGTTCGGTCGGCCGGATGCGGCGAAGCGCTGGATCGAGTGGTACTTCAGCAAGCAGTTTGAATCCGGGAAAGTGCCTTGCGTCGTCGATGTTCGGGGGCCGGATCCGGTCGACGAACATGACAGCACCGGGCAGTTGATCTATGCGCTGGCGGAGTATCACCGGTTCACGGGCGACATTGAGCTTGTTCGGCGCGTCTATCCGGGGGTGGTCAAGGGCGTGGCGTACATGGAGTCGCTCCGGGCCCGTCGGCTGACGGCCGAGTTCGGGCCCGATGGTCCTGCGCGTCAGGAGCCGGGCAAGCCGAAAGTGCCCGCCGTGGCCTTCCGGGGGATTCTTCCTGAATCGATCAGCCACGAGGGGTACTCGGCCAAACCGATGCACTCCTACTGGGACAACTTCTTCGCTCTGCGCGGGCTCAAGGACGCGGCGCATCTCGCGGGCGTGATGGGGGACAAGGCCGGAGCGGAGCGGTACGCCACGTTGGTTCGATCGTTCCGCGCGTCGGTGTTGGAATCGATCGAGAGGGCGCAGGCGGCCCACGGAATCGACTACATCCCCGGATGTGTCGAACTGGGGGACTTTGACGCGACATCCACCGCGGCGGCCGTCTCTCCCTGCGCTGAGCAGGTCTTTCTCCCGCGGGCGGCGCTCCGCACGACGTTCGACAAGTGGTGGACGTTCTTCACCGCCCGACGCAATGGGCGGCTGGCATGGGGGGACTACACACCCTATGAACTGCGGACGGTGGGGGTGATGGTCGAACTCGGTGAACGCGAGCGGGCGATTGAGATGCTCCGGTGGTACTTTGAGCATCAGCGCCCGCAGGGCTGGAACCACTGGGCCGAGGTGGTGACGAGCGACCCGCGCCAGCCGCGGTTTATCGGTGACATGCCGCATACGTGGGTGGGTTCAGATTACCTCCGTTCGGTGCGGACCATGCTGGCGTACGAGCGGGATGATGCGGAGGGTGAGACGCTGGTGCTGCTCGGGGGCATTCCGGGGGAGTGGACGGAGGGGCGCGGGGTTTCGGCGACAGCGCTGCCGACGCACGTCGGGCCCATCACGCTGAGTGCCCGGCGGTCAGGGCCGGGGCGCGTTGTGGTGCGGATCACGGGGGCGGGTCCGCTGCGCGAAGGAGCCCGGCTGGAAGTGGTGGATCCCCTCGGCACGAAGGACAGCCCCAAGGCCCGGCGGATCACGATCGATGGTGAGGCGGTGGAGCCCGCCGCGAGCGTGCTGGTCAGGCGATTGCCAGCGACGATCGAGTTTGATCACGGGCAGTAGCCCCGGGCGGCCGATGAGAGAGGTGGATCAGCGGCGCGGGCGACCGCAGCAACGGAGGACCATGACTTTTCCGAAGGACTTTGTGTGGGGCGCGGCGACCTCCGCGTATCAAGTCGAGGGCGGCTGGAATGCGGAGGGCAAGGGCCCAAGCAACTGGGACGCGTTCTGCCATGGGCATGTGCCTGCGGGGAGCGTGGGGAACATCCCGGGCCAGGTCTACACACCCGGGAACGTGCTGCACGACCAGACGGGGGATGTTGCCTGCGACCACTATCACCGCAGCGCGGAGGATGTCCGCCTGATGAGCCAGATCGGGCTGCGGGCGTATCGCTTCAGCATCTCGTGGGCCCGGGTCATGCCCGATGGCGTGGGCCGGATCAACGAGCCCGGGATGGCCTTCTATGACCGCCTCGTTGATCAACTCCTCGCGGCGGGGATCACGCCATGGGTGACGCTCTTTCACTGGGATCTCCCGCTCGCGCTCTGGCAGCGCGGGGCTTGGCACAACCGCGAGAGCGCTGAGTGGTTCGCTGAGTACGCGCAGGTGGTGGTGGATCGGCTCTCAGACCGGGTTCGCCACTGGATCACGATCAACGAGCCGCAGATCTTTTTGGGGCCGGGGGAGCACGAGGGGTTGCAGACGAGCAACGCCCGGGCGGGGCACGCGCAGCGCCTCATCGCGGCCCACCATGTGCTGCTCGCCCACGGGCGCGCCGTTCAGGTCATTCGGGCCCGGGCCAAATCGCCGCCGATCGTGGGCTGGGCGCCGATCGGCCGGGTTCGAGCGCCGGCGAGTGATTCGCCGGCGGATATCGAGGCGGCCCGCCGGGCCACCCTTGGCGTGCTTCATCGAGACTTCTGGAACAACACATGGTTCGCGGACCCGGTGGTCCTGGGCCACTATCCCGAGGACGGTCTGCGGCTCTATGGCAGCGATGCGCCCCGTCCGCACGCTGGTGATATGGAGACGATCCGTCAGCCGCTCGATTTCTATGGCATCAACGTGTACGACGCCGAGCTCTACCGCGCCTGCGCTCCGCACGCCGCGAACCCCCTCGGCCCGACGGCGGAGATCGAGCGTGTGCCCTTCGGCCCCGGTCACCCGCGGACCGCGATCGGCTGGTTCACCCATCCGCCCGCGCTCTACTGGGGGCCGAAGTTCCTCTATGAGCGGTACCGGCTCCCGATCGTGGTCACCGAGAATGGGCTTTCAAACACCGACTGGGTCGCCGCGGACGGCGGAGTTCACGATCCGCAGCGCATCGACTACACGCGGCGCTACCTGATCGAGCTGCGCCGGGCCATCGCCGACGGCACACCGGTCGCCGGCTACTTCCACTGGTCGCTGCTCGACAACTTCGAATGGGCACAGGGCTATCGGGAGCGTTTCGGGCTCATCCACGTGGATTTCGCCACGCTCAAGCGCACGCTCAAGGACTCCGCCCATTGGTACCGCACAGTGATCGAGAGCGGCGGCGCGAACCTCTGAAGCCGTTTCTGAATCCGCTCAGCGAACGCCAAGAAGCTCGATCTCAAAGATGAGGTCGGCCCGGGGCGGAATGGCCGGCGGGCTTCCCTGCTCGCCGTACCCCATTTTCCATGGGATGGTGAGCTTGCGCTTGCCGCCGACCTTCATGCCCGGGATCCCGATCTGCCACCCTTCGATCAGGTTGTTGAGGGGGAAGTTGATGGGGTCGCCCCCGATGGAGGAGTCGAACTCCTTGCCGGAGGTGAGTGTGCCGCGGTAGTGGACCTTCACGGTCGCGCCGGGCTTGCAGAGTGCGCCGGTGCCAACGGAGAGATCATCGATAATGACGCCAGAGGGGTGGGTGGTGGGCATGTCGAATGGGGGCTGGGTTGTGCAGGGATCTTTCAGTGATTCGATGACGCACTGTTCGCGATGGTCACTTCTTCTCGGGGGCCTTCTCCGCCGGGGCCGGAGTCGCTTCGGGCTTGGGCGCCGGCGGCGCTGGGGGAGGAGGCGGGTTCTTGACGCCGGTGAGTTCGACCTCGAAGATGAGGTCGGCCTTGGCGGGAATCTTGGGGGGAGCGCCGGTCTCGCCGTACGCGAGCTGCCAGGGGATCACGAGTTTGCGCTTGCCGCCGACCTTCATGCCCGGCAGGCCGAAGGTCCATCCCTTGATGACCCCGCGCAGGTTGAAGGTGATGGGTTCGCCGTTGTTGCTGACCTCGGAGGAATCAAACTCCGAGCCGTCTGACTTGAGCGAGCCGCGGTATTTCGCGGTGACGCTCGCGTTGGGCTTCACCTCCTCACCGTCGCCGACCTTCAGGTCTTCGATTTCAAGGGCCGAGACGATCTCAAGCTCGAAGACAAGGTCCGCCTTGGGCGGGATCCGTGGCGGGGCACCCTTGTCGCCATACGCAAGCGTGTGCGGGATCGTGAGGCGGCGCTTGCCGCCCACCTTCATGCCCACGACGCCCTCCTGCCAACCCTTGATGAGCTTGTTGACCTGCGCGACGAAGGGCATGCCGGGCTTGCTGGCGTCGAACTCCGCCCCGGTGTCCTTCAGGATGCCGCGATAGTTGGCCACGATGTGATCAGTGACCTTGATCTCGTACCCCGTGCCGAGCGTGAGATCCTCGACCACGAGGCCGCCGGGCTTCTCGGTTCGCGTGATGGCCTTCGCGGGCACGCTGACCGGGGGCGGGGTGCTGGCCGGGGTTGCGGCCGGTGCTGCAGGTGGCGCAGCAGGAGTGGTGGCGGGCGTGCTCGGTGGCTGCGCCTGCGCGGCAGCCAGACCGAAGAGCGCCGATGCGACGAGAACTGTTCTTGATGGCAGGGTGTTCATGGCAGGATTCTCAAATGCTCAGGGTGACCAACGCGAAACGTGAACGACCGGTCAGCGCCCGGGGGGCATCTGCATCTCAGGGGCTTTGACGCCGACGAGTTCCACTTCAAACTCGATACGGGCCTTGTCGCCGAAGGGAGCGGGCTTCTGCTGCCAGCCAAGGAGCGCGGGGAAGGTGACCGTGCGCTTGCCGCCGACCTTCATGCCGTCAAGCCCGAAGGTCAGCCCCGGGATCAAGGCGCGAAGGTTCGCTGTCAGGGGCGTGTCGCCGGTGGTGGCGAAGGGGGCATCAGTCCCGACAACCCGGCCGGTGTACTTGATGATCGGTGTCGCTGGCATGGGCGTATCGAGCGAGAAGGCCTCCCCCTCGCCGACTTTCGTGTCGTTCATGCCCACCGTGTCCACCAGTTCAATGTCAAACATGAGGTCGGCCTTTGCGGGAATCTTGGGCGGGCTTCCCTGTTCGCCGTACCCCTTGGCGAAGGGCACGGTCAGCCGGCGCTTCCCGCCCGCCTTCATGCCCGGGATGCCTTCCTGCCATCCGGGGATCAGCCCTTTGAGCAGGAAGATGGCGGGCTCGCCCCGGGCGTATGACGAATCGAACTCGGCCCCACCCTCCTTCAGTGTGCCGCGGTAGTGGGCCACGATCAACCCACCGTCCTTCACCTCCGCACCCGTGCCGATCACAAGCTCCTCGATAACCAGACCGCCTTCCTTCTCAACACGGCTGATGGGCTTGAGTTCCGGCTCCGCAGCTTTCACCGGCTCGGCCTTCGGCGCTTCCGTCTTGGCCGGTTCGGCCTTGGCGGGCTCGCTCTTGGCGGGCTCGTTCTTGGGCGGCTCCGCCTTTGCCGGTTCCGACGCGGGGGGCTGGATGGCGAAAGCCGCGGCGGTGATGGTGCCAGCGACGATGAGCGAGGTCACAAGAGGACGGCAGTTCAGCATGGAGGCACTTTCGTGGTGGGAGGCAAAGCCGCGGGCGGTCAGGCGTCGCGGAAGGTGAGAGGTTCTCGGGGTGAGGATAGCGAGAGGCCGCGAAGGGGCCCGGTGGGGGGCGTTCAGGGCGCGAGCCATCGCATGGTGCGAAGGTCCGCCATCGGTTCGTCAAAGGAGCACGACCCGAAGCAGAGGGCGAAGTTCTCTCGGGCCCGCGCGAGGGCCTGTGCATCGATGCGCAGGCCGCGCCAGGAGATGACAGCGGGCTCGAGTTCGAAGGACTCGGCCACGGTCTCACCCAGAAGGTGGGTGACAGTGGCGCGGTCGATCCCCTGCTCCACGACAAAGGCCGCGGCCAAGAAGAGGTTCACGAACCCGTGCATGACGGCGGTGGGTGCGCCGGGCTCATACGTCAGCGCATGGGCCGAGCGAACCGGATGATGCAGCCCGGCGGTCGCTTTGAAGGCGATCTTGCTGTCGGCCATCACGAGGAGAAAATCCGCGATCTCCTCGACCGAGGGGAAGAGATCGGGCGTGACGCCGCCGGTGCGGATCTTGGCATTCGCGCCCATCCCGGCGAGCGCAGCCGCGCAGGCACGCAGGTCGCCCTTCAGGGGCAGTTCAAAGAAGGGGTTGAGTTCCTCAGGGAGAACTTCGAGCGCCGCGTCGATAGCGTCGGCGCTTGTGACCTTGATCTCAACAGTGTCAACCACGGCCGAGTGGTGGTGATTGCGAAAGTGCGCGGCGTTGAACTCATCGATGACCTTGATGTTCGCGGCCAGCGGGCCATCGATGAGCGCGGAAAGGGTCCATGGATCGCCCGGTGATGCGGGGACTGGTCCCGTGCTGCGCTCGACGACGCCGGTCGCCGCGGCGGCCTTGCCCTTCGTGGCGCGGGCGTGCGCGGGGATCGCATCGGCGTTGGGCAAGTGGGCTGCGGCGGCCTTGGCGAACTCGCCGAGCCGTGAGACAGGGCAGATGAACCGGGCAAGGCCGAAGGCGTGGGGGCCGCGCCGGGCCCGCGCAAAGGCCTCGACCGCGTTCTTCATGTCGAGTTTGGCGGGCGGAAAGAGCCCGGCGTAATCGACAAGACCGTTGACAAGGGCAGCGAGTGCAGGCGATGGCATGTCCAAGGATAAGTGGGACAGGACGTTGCGGCTGGAAAGGAACCACATGGGACGAATCGGCGAGGGTGCGGAGTGTTTTGGGGGCCTCTGGCGCTTTCCCGACAGCGGGACCCCTGCTAACATCCCGACCCCTCTCCCGGCGAAGGCCCGGGGGGCGGCCGGAGCGTTGCCATGAAAGCCAACAAGCCCCACAAGGGCGTCTTGAAGCGGATGCGTGTGACCAAGACCGGGAAGGTCAAGCACAAGAGCGCCAACAGCAAGCACTTGAAGAGCGTGAAGAGCCCCAACCGGCTCCGCCGTCTCCGCAAGGACCGCTACGCCAGCACCTCAGAGGCGATCGGGCTCGAACTGCTCCTGCACCGCCGCATCCGCGGCCGTGAGCAGCCCCGCACCGCCCTCAAGCGCAGCCCGAACCCGGCGGCCTCGAAGAAACTGAAGGAAGCCAAACTGGCGGCCCTCGCCGCCAAGCTGGCCGCCGCCCGTAAGAACTGATCTTCAACGACCTTTTTCGCTGATTCGGCCTCGCGGCCGCAGCAGCGTGTGTGTCTGCCGGGCTCCAAGCCGATCGCGAACCGATCGCCCCGCCGCCGACCGACTCCCGTGGAGTTTGACCCATGCCTCGCGTTCGCAAAGGTGCGGCTCGCACCCAGGCCAAGAAACGTCTTGTTCGCGCCACCCGCGGCTATCAGAAGGCGACGACTCACCAGCGCGGTGAGATGAAGAACGCCATCCGCGTCGCTGGCATCTATGCCTACCGCGACCGTCGCAACCGCAAGCGCGACATCCGCGGGCTGTGGATCACCCGGTTGAACGCCGCCTGCGCCGCCCGGGGGACGCGCTATAGCGTCTTCATCAACGGCGTGAAGATGGCCGGCATCGGCCTCAACCGCAAGATGCTCAGCGAGCTTGCGATCCACGACCCTAAGACGTTCGATGCCATCTGCGAGATGGCCAAGAAGTCGACCGTCGTCAAGGCCTGAGACCTCCCGAATGCACTCAACGACCAAGGGGCGCACCCGAGTGTGCCCCTTGGTTTTTCTGCGCTCGCGTTCTTCGACGGCCCGGCATTTGTTCGAGCGAACGGGCTGTCAGGCCCTGCGTGGCCCGAACTCAAAGATCGACTCTGTGCGCACCACAAGACCTGCCGAGGCAATCAGGTGATAGGCGTGCGTGTGGATCTCGCCGGGGTACTTGTCAAACTCGAGCAGTGAGATGCACGCTCCGCCCCCGGGGCCGGAGTGTGAGGTTGTCGGTTCGGCCCAGCGCACCACCAGCGCGTCAGGAGAGTCCGACAGCGAGTTGATCTCCTGGTAGGTGGCGGCAAAGAGCGAGCCGCTGAGGGTCTCAGTCTGGACCGTGGTCATGTAGCGCACACCGCCGGGGCCGCGGGTCGCGGGGAGAACGGGAACAACCGAGGGCGCGCCGGGGTCGGTTTCCACGGCGTCCGTGAAGAGGTGTTCGTAGTCGCGCTCGCTGGAACAGGGGAACATCGCTACCGCGCCCGCCGTGGGGAGCTGGTCGTCTCGGTCGATCACGAGTTCGCAAGCACAATGGGCCTCGTGCCGAAACCGCAGCAGGTGCGACCCCGTCATCAACCATGCCTCAAGCTCACCGTCGTGGCTGCGGATGGTCCGCCGGGCTTTCATGTTGAAAAGCTCGGGATGCAGGGCGCGGCGATAGAGCACAAGCTGATAATCCGCCGCGGCTGCCTTGGCGTGCCCGGAGTGGTGTGGTTTTGTGGACGATGCCATGCCGACTCCTTGGCGATGGCGGGTCAGACCGACCCGCCGTGGGGGATGAAC
>JBQTIJ010000238.1:0-17384 GCA_052388255.1 Phycisphaerales bacterium | reverse complement strand
GTCCTTGGGCTGTGTGGGGGCAGGGATGGGCTTGGCGCTCGGAGCCGTCTCGGTCTTCGCTACGGGCTTGGGGGCCATCGGCTTGGCTGGCGCGGCCGCGGGCTTGGTGGGCGTGTCGTGTCCGTGGGGCGGGTTCGATTGGGCCGTGCCGCAGACAACGCCGACGAGCGTGATCGCGGCAAGGGTGAGACGTCGCTTGGGGAGGAAGGACATGGAGGGCTCCGGGGGGCGAGGGTGGACCCTTGCGCTATCGGGCGTTCTCCGGGGTGACTTGTGGATGAACTGTGCGGCGGAGCGGCACCCTCGTTCTCGGTCCAATCTGGGAGCGCGGGTGGGCGGCGCTCAGGGGGCGATTGGGGAACTGTTGAGACGGGCGACCGTCTCGGCATCGGTCAGGGTGACATGCAGCCGCTTGCCGGAGAGAGCCGCGGCGCCGCCTTTGAACACGAAGCGACGAACGGCGGTCTGGCCGGGCCCAAGGTTGCTGATCGACTGCGCCTGCTGCGGGAAGCCGGGGGCGGCGGCGGAGAGTTCGATGCTGTGGACGGCCCGGCCGGTGTTCTTGACGGTGGCGCTGATGACGATGTCGGGCCCGTCGGTGTCAGGGGAGCGCGTGGCGCGCGTGGCAAGCTCAATATCCGGGAGGGCGATCGTGATCGGTGTCTGGATCCGCATGGGCGGATAGGCCCGATCGGCGGTGAGGTTCACGAGCAATGGGAGCTGAGTGAGCCCTGCGTCTTGAGCGAGGCCGAAGGAGAAACTGAAGGGCAATCGCTGCGACGCGCCTGCGGGGATGGAGAATGGCAGAGGCGACGCGGGGGAGAAGGTCCATTGACGGGTGGCCCGGTTGCCGGAGGGCTGCAGAAGCTGCACGGTGCCCGAGATCTGGATGGGCCAGGGGTTGTTGATGACGAGGGTGTGCTCGTGCTCCGAAGCGACGGCGGCGACGAGATCGGGCGTGACCTTGAAGCCAAGGGAGAAGACGGCGAGTTCCGGGCTCACACCCTCGATGAACGCGGGAGTATCGGTCGGTTCGATGCGGTAACGACCGCTCGCGTCAAGAGGTGTCAGGGGGGTGGAGTTGCCGAAGGCGTCGATGTGGGAGAGCGGATCAAGACCGAAGTACCCCTCGATGGGCTGGGCATCGGGGGTCTCGCGCCAGAGCACGATCGCCCCCGAGGGAACACGCGCTGCGGAGCCGGCATCAAGGGCGCGCGGCTCGGCAAGCAGAAAACAACGGACGCCTGCGGGGGCGGGGAGGGCGGTCACGACTCGGCGGCCCGCGAGGTGGTCCGCGAGCGTGCGCCAGAGCCCGAGCGTCGGGTGTGGAGCGAGGTCGCCCCCTTCGGCTGTCCAGGGGGACTGCAACCGCAGCACTGGCAGATCGGCCCGCCGAGGGGTGTTGAGGGCTGACCAGAGGAGGATGGCCTGCTGGAAAGCCCGCGCGGTGGTGATGGATCGTTCGGAAGGGACATCCACGCTCGGGAGCGTGATGGTGACCGCAGGTCGCTGGGGCATGGCGGCCTGTGACAGTGCCCAGGACTCGCATTCAGCGGGTGACAGGGCCTGAGGGAGAACGAGCGCAAGGTGGTCAACCGCACCCGGGCGAACGCCACCCTCGGCATCCCATGCTGCCGACCAGGGGATCGACAACGTCGGGGCAGGGACAAGCCGCGCGAGGGCTGCTCGAAAGAGGGTGGCCTTCGCGTCAAAGGGCGCGCCGGTCAGCGAGGCGGGCCAATCGATGGAGCCGATCTGCCAACTTGTGATGCGCTGGCCATATGCATCGAGAATGGGCCGGAGCGAGGGGGCCCAGTCGGTTTCCGGCCGATCGAACATGCCGATCGGATCTGAGGCATCGATGCGGAGCTTCGCGGCAAGGCCGCGCTCGATCCGGGCGAGCGAGAGCGTGAGGGAGCGCTGATCGCGCAAGAGCATATCGAGCATCGCGCGGAAGGGCGCCCCGGCGGTCTTCTCGCCGGGGTCGGCGGCCTGATCGCTCCAGAGTGGGATCGTCACGGCTCGCACATTCAAAGCCCGGACGAGCCCGGGCAGATCGTCGTAGGCCGCGGGGGTGAGGGTGTCGGCGTCGATGCCGACGGCGGGGAAGGATGGACGCACGCGGGCGGCGCGGTCGATGGCGGGGAGGTAGAGCAGCGAGGTGCGGGCCCGGCTGATGGGGGCGCCCTCGGCGAAGACGGTCATGGTCCCTTCGTACCAGCCGAAGCGTGAAACGGAGGGTGCCCACGTGAACTGGCCGCCGCCGGAGGGGAGGTCCTTCTCCTGGCTCTCGACCAGGTCGCCGGCGAGGTCGCGGAGTTCCAGCTTGACGGTCATGGACTGGCCGGTGAGGTCGCGCACCAGTGCGGAAAGGCGGGGAACATCCGGCGCGAGGGCGACGTGGCTCGCCTGCACTGGAGTCAGCGTGACGCGGGCGAGCTGGGTGATCGTGATGTCATCGAACCAGGCCGCGCCCGAGAGGTCCTCCGGCCAGACGTGGTGGCGCGGGGCAAGGGGGCGCTCGGCGAACTGGCTGGGCTGCAGGACCTGGAGCTCAATCTGGATGAACGCGGCCTTCTCATAGGTGCCCGGGAGTTCGACACCGACATCCGTGAACTCGGACTCTGATCGGACAGGGATCGATGAGCGCGAGGCACCCTCGATGGGTTCTCCCCCCTGGTCCATGTAGCGGGCGACGAGGAAGGCGCGGGCGTGGCGGAGGTCACGGGTGCGGACCTTGGCGGTGATCGAGTAATCCGCGCCGGCAAAGACGGGAATGAGACCTTCAGGCCGGCGGGTGTACAGCGAGGTGCTCCCGCCGTTGACCGGGAGTTTGATGCTGCATGACCCGGAGGCGGCGACAGGGGGTGTGGAGTCGTCGTAGCGGGCTTCGTTGCCCTTGGGAAATCCCTCGCGCTGCCGGCCCTGGGCCGGATCGCTCTGGGCTCGGACCCACGAACGGGGAACGGGGTCAGGATCAAAGTCCGGTCGCGAGCGGTCGGCGTGGGCCTCCCAGTCAACGACGCTTACGGTGCGGGCCGCGACGCAGTGCCGTTGCGGGGGGGGCCCTGGGTCAGGGGGTGGTGCTGGGAGCGTCTGTGCCGTGGCTGCCATGCCCGCGAGCGCGGCCACGAGGGAGAAGGCAAAGGAATGCACCGGGTGCGGCATCAGGTGTGTATCGGCCGTGGGTCGGCCTGCCCATCACCCGCCGGACTGGGCCATGGCTTTGGGGAAGGCGCGAGCGGCGAGGCCAAGGAGCAGCCATGAGATAGCGAGCGTGACGATGCCGAGAACCGTGATGAGGACGCCAAACTCAAAGGTGCTGAGCATTTGGTTGTTCGGCAGGTAGTAGTCATCCCGGTCGAATCGGCCCTGGCTACGGGCGATCATGGTGGCGAGTATGACGGGGTTGGGAACGACGAGGTAGTCGGCGAGGTGGGAGAGTTTGTTGAGGAACCCGCCGCGAACGAGTTCGCCGATCACTTTGCAGGTGACGGGGATGATGAACCAGACCGAGGCGGCGACCATGAAGGTCGCGACGGCGGTCTTGGTGGCCTTTCGGCAGTGGACACTCATGAAGACGCCGAGGGCACACAGAAAGATCAGGGTGACGCCGAGTACCCAGGCCGCGAAGAGGGTGTTCAGGAACCGGGCGTGTCCGGCGAGGCAGGAAATGACCAAGTGGGTGAACATGAAGAGCGGCACGGGCCACTGCCGGGGGAGCGCACCGAGGAACTTGCCCCAAATGATCTCGCGGGCCGTAAGGGGCGAGGCGAGGAGGACGTGCCAGGTGCGAGACTGGAGTTCTGCGCCCACGGCCCCCGCGGTGGCGGTACACCCGAAGAGGGTGGCGAGCAGCGTTCCGGCGACGAGCACGAAACTGTCAAAGTCATCCTCCTGAAGTGCGCCGTGGTAATAGGCCACGAAGAGCACGAGGGGGGCCATGACCCAGAACGCCAAGCGGCCGAACCAGTGGCGGATCGCGGGTTGGCGGAGTTCGCGCCAGAGAACGGGCGCGTCACCGACGGTGCGCGATCGGGCGTGTGTGCGTTCCTTGGCGGGCCGGGTTTCGCGGGCCGCTTCGGAATCGGGGAGCTCACCCTCGGGGGACGGGGGTGCGGATCGTGCAGCGGCCGCTGCGCGGCGCAGGGTCCGTCGTGAGGGGGCGCGCAAGGCGTTGGCCTCGGGCCCGTCGCTCTCGGCCTGGCGCTTGATGACCCGCCTGAGTGAGACGGCCGAAGCAATGCAGAGGAGCGCGGAGGTTCCGAGTGAGAGGAGGCAGTGGCCGTACCAGGTGCCGCCGAAGAAGCCGCCGAGCCCGGGCATGGTGGCGACGGCCATGGCGAAGCCGGGGCTGAGGAGCCCGACGAATCGCATCGACGGAGGGCCGGGGGAGGAGAGGCCGTTGGCGAGAAACTCGCGGGCGAGCACGTAGAGAATCGGGGCGAAGCAGAAGAAGGTGAAGGTGCCGATCGCAAGCGAAACGGCCGACATGGCCCGGCGCGAGCCGACGGAGAAGAAGATGCCGAGGGAGGCCGAAAGGAGGGCGGAGCAGAGCCCGATGCAGGTTGTTCCGACGACGACCTCGGTCTCGAGTCCGCCGAAAATTCGGACCGCGAGCAGGAGCGGAACCGGGATGAGCGCGAGGATGCCCAACTGCATGACCCGGCTGGCGAGGGTGCTGAGCACGATCTGCGGGCTGGTGAGCGGGGTGCAGGCAAGCACCGCGAGGGTTCGATTGCGCTTCTCGTCGCAGATCGCCGGGCCGGTCAGTACCGGGGCGATGAGGGCGAGCATGACGAACTGGAACCAGGCGATGACGGTGCCGATGGTGGGGGCGATGAACTGGAAGCGCTGGAGACGGGCCGCGCCGCCGCCGGCGAGGTCAGAGTCCATCATGTTGCCCATGAACGCGATGCCGACGACCACGAGGACAAGCAGGGCGTACCCAGCGCGGCTGGAATAGGTGACGCCGCGGCGGCCCTGTATGCGTGCCTCACGCTGGAAGACCGGTCCGAAGAAGAGGGCGGCCGGGTTCAGGGCCCACAGGCCGCGCACAACCCGCCCCAGCATTCCCGGCGCGAGCGCCTTGGTCGTAGCTGGGGCCGGGACCGCTGGTGAGACAGGGTTGGCGGGTTGATCGCTCGGAACGGTCAGTTGAGAGCCCCCTTGGTGAGTCTCAGGAAAGCGTCCTCAAGCTTGATCGGGCGCGGGGTGAAACTGGCGATCCGGCAGCCGCGGGCGAGGAGCGACTCGATGATGAAATGGTGGGAGTGGCGTCCGGGGCGGAGTTCGATGAGGAGGGAGCCCTCGTCGAGGGATGTAGCGGCCACGCGTTCATCGGCGCGCAACGACTCGCCGATGGCACGGGCATCGGGGGGTGGTGATTGGTCTTCGAAGGTGACCGCGATGCGTTCGCCTGCGCCGGCCTTGATGAATGCGTCGGCGATGGAACCGGTGAAGAGAAGCCGGCCTTTTTCGATGATGCCGATTGAGGAGCTCATCTCGGCCAGTTCAGAGAGGATGTGGCTGCTGACCATGATGGTCTTGCCCATGCGGCGGAGTTCAAGGAGGAGTTCACGAAGCTCGATCCGGGCCCGGGGGTCGAGCCCGCTGGCGGGCTCATCGAGCAGGAGGACGCGGGGTTCATGGAGGAGAACCCGGGCGACGCCGAGCCGCTGCTGCATGCCGCGGGAGAGGGAATCGACCATGGCGTGGCGCTTGCCGCCGAGGTCGGTGAGTTCGAGGACGGAGTCCACGACGGCGCGGCGCTTGCCAGCCCGCGAAGGGATCTTGAAGGCCGCGGCGAAGAACTGGAGGTACTCATCGACCGTCAGATCTTCATAGACACCGAGGAAGTCGGGCATGTAGCCGAGGATGGCGCGGACATCCTGGCCCCGGGTGGCGACGTCGAGCCCGCAGACGGCGGCGCTGCCGGTATCTGGCCTCAGGAGCCCGGCGATGATCTTCATGCAGGTCGATTTGCCAGCACCGTTGGGGCCGATGAAGCCGTAGATCTCGCCCGAGGGGATCTCGAGCGAGACCTCGTGAAGGGCGGTGAGCGCGCCGAACTGTTTGCTGACGGATTCGAGCAGGATCATTGTGGCTCGTCGGGAGTTGGGGGTGGCGGCGCCTGATCGGATGGTGCGACAGGCACCGCGAGTCGGAGGACGACGGTGCGCGAGAGCGCGGAGCGCGAAGGGCCCGCGAGCGTCGTGTCGCTGGGAAAGCTGTCGATGACCATGTAGAGGAGAACGAATCGGCCCGACTCCACGCGCAGTCTCTGGGCCAAAGCGCGCTGCCCTGCGCCCGGCAGGGCGAGGGCCGAGGCCCCGACTTGCGACCTCCCCAAGCGTGTGTGGTCGGCATAGGGCGAATACGGCGCGTTCTTATCGATGGCGGGCAACTGAAAGGCCCGTTGGGCAACACCAATGTCGGCTTCAGAGGCCGTCACGATCGGCGGCGGTTCGTCGGGCATGGCCCGACCGACGAAGACCCCGTTTTGCAGAGTGCCATCGACACGCCACCAGCGGCGGGCGTCCTGGAGCGCGAACGTACCGGGTTTGCACCCTTCAGGAAGGCCGCGGACCTCAACGGAGTAGCCCGCACCCGCCGGCGAGAGCCGCACGGAGATCGGGAGCGGGGCGCGGGTGTCGTCCACGAGCGCGCGCAGAGTCCAGCTTCGCAGGTCAAGTCCCGCGCGCTGGGTCGGATGGACCGCGCCGTCAGCCGCGGCGGTGAAGCCGCCGGTGGAGGGATCATCGGAGGCGACCTGGGCCGGGCGGAGCAGGAAGGTGTTGGTGGGGCGCGGCAGGGCGGATTCGCGGTCGAAACCGTACAGCGCGACCGGTGAAACGCCGCGCCACGCGCCGTCCGCCGGGCCCGGGCCTGTAGTGCGGGCAAAAGAGGCCGAATCGGAGCCGCCTGACCAGATGGATGTGATGGAGGAACAGGCCGCCCAGGGTGCGCTGGCGAGCGTGCCACCATCAGGGGCTTCGAGTACGGCATCGATCCCTGAGACGCGCTCGACGATCGTGTCGGAGGTGCGGATCAGCCGGGGCAGCCCGTATGAAGCGGCGGCCGCGAGCGCGATCCATATGACGGCGGTGACGTGCGAGATGTGGCGCAGACCGCCGCGGGAGTGGCGCAGGCGGCCGAGGGCGATGTAGTCGAATGGCCCGACCATGAGCACGAGGGCGAAGGCAGCGGCACCAATGAGAATGAACACGCCAAAGGGAAGGGGCGGCGCGGCGGAGAAACGGTCCATGAGTGCCTCGATGGCGACTCGATGGGCTTCGGTGGCGCCGGAGGTTGCGCTGTAGCTCCGCCAGCCGTATTGATCCGGCGAGAGGGGGACACGGTCCTTGAGCAGGGTGGCGACGGCGGATTCCCAGCCGGCCGCGCTGGTCGCGGCGGTGACCTCCGGGCTCAGCGCACTGGGCAGAGCACCGAGGACGGTGACCGCGCCGAGGCCAAGGGGACCCTCAGCGATAAGGCCAGCGGGGGCGTTGGGCAGTGCATCGGAGAGGGGCCAACGGGTCTTCCAGCCAGCGGCACGCCCGGCGGGGGTGACCGTGATCGGCCGACGAGGGCCAATGAGCGCCACACTCGGGGAGGCGGGCTTGGGCTGAAGGGCCGAGGCGGCGGAGCCGGGTACGGCGATGGGAAGAGCGGTCTCCACTCCATCCGCGCTCGCGAGTGACGCGAGGTGATCGCGCATGATGGGGAGACGGAGCGCGATCTCCGCTTCCGCGGTCTGGCTCAGGGGCCCGAAGGCCTCGCCTTCGACATCGATGAATGACGGGGCGCTGGGGTTCGCACTCAGCCACAGGCGCCATGCATCGCCGGGTTGGTTTGCGAGGATGATCAGCCGGCCTCCGCCGTTGACCCACTGCCGGATAGCGGCAAGGGAACGGGGCTCCATGGTGCGGGCGGCCTCGGCACGAACGATGAGCAGGTCGAGGGCTTCAAGCGCGGCAGGGAGGGTGGGGATGAAGCCCTGGGCTACGGGATGAATCGAGAGGTAGCTGTCGCGACGGATGCGCCGCTCTGAGGGCGTCCAACGGAGGAAGGCGGGCTCATCAACCCCCAGGCCGGAGCCGATCACGCCGACATGGAGCCCGTCAGATTCAAGCAGCAGGGGCATGGGCTGCTCGCGTTCGGGGTCGACGACGCCTTGTCGGAAGCGCTGACTGATGGGTCGAAGTCCCCGGTCAGGAAAGAAGGAGACATCGATCTCCCCGCAGTGCTGCGGGACACAGACGGCCATGCAAAGCACGGTGGCGCGGCCGGGGGTGGTGGCGACCTGCTGAACGATGCGGGCGTTCTGGGAGGCGTCCTGGGTGTACTCGATGACCACTGTTCCGTTGACCGCGGGCGTCCCCGGCGAGGTCGAGAGCGTGATCCAGACGGGAGACCAGCGTTCGGCGGTGAGGTTCGCGCCATAGCCCCAATCGACGCGCATGGAGATGGGCTGGTCGGCGAGCGCTTGCGTGCAAAGGAGGAGCACGGCGAAGAGGTGGGCGATCCACACGAAGGGCCGGCGCGGGCTTGAGGGGGCGGCGGTCAGAGCACCACCTTGCGGTTGTAGACCCACCATTCAAAGAGCATGACCGCGAGAGCGCCCATGAGCAGGAAAGGCCAAAGCCGACGGAGGCCCTTGGATGCGCCCCCTTGGACGGTCTCAACCTTGCCGGTGGCGAGGATCGCGGTCGGCCGCGCGGGGGCGTTGGATTCAATAGGGTCAAGGAGGTTCGCTGTGACGGCCCTGCGGGGCCGGCCGGAGACGACCACGTCTGTTGCTGTGCCGGTGCCCTCCCACGAGAGGGTGTAGACCCCGGTCTTGCGGACGGGGCCAAAGACGATGCGACCGTCGGCGCTCGCAACGAGATCGCTGATCGATTTGTCGGGGAGCCCCATGGTGATGTTCTTGGCCGAGAGGGGGACCCGATCCGCGATGGTCTCGCCGGGGCGCACCATGGCGGCTGTGACGTTGCCGTCGCTGGCGAGGTACGAGAGCGATGCGGCAGTGAAGAGGACAAACCCGGGTTCGAAAGGCCAGTTCGAAGCCGTGACGTCAAACGCGACGATCACGGCGCGGGAGGCCTCGTCGGCGGTCTCGATGATCGCCGGACCACCCTGGGCCGTGGCGAGCACCGTGACAGGGGATTTCTCGGCGAGGGTGGTGAGCCGCCCGGGATTGATGACCACCGACTCGAAGCCCACGTTCCGCATCACCGGGTGGTTGCGAACCCAGTCGAGCACCACGGTCGCTTCGCCCGTCCCCTTGTCGACCAAGCCGAGCGGTGGAGGGGGAACGATGCCGAAGACGAGGGATCGACCCGGGGGGAGGCCGGGCGCGGGCTTGCTGCCAGCGGGCGCGCCAGGGCCGGGCTTGATGGTGGGGAGCCACCGATCGAGCACGAAGAGATCAAACTCCTCGGGTCGGCGGGAGTTGAAGAAGGCCTGCGCATCCGTGGGGGCAATGACTTCAAGCCGGCTGAGGTTCAGACCTTCAAGGGCCTCGCGTACGAAGAGGTTGCCCGCGGTGACGAAGGCCACGGCGAGCCGTTTGGCGGGGGGGACGCTGATATACCCGAGGTCATCGGTGGGGAGGACATCAAGGTCTGTGCCAGCGGCGTCGCTGGGATGGATCAACCGGACGGTGACGATGCCACCGTCGGGTCGGTCGAGGGTGAAGACCAAGCCATCAAGCGCGGGCGTGAGCGCGGGCTCGGCTGATGGTGGTGGGGGCGCAGGAACGGCTGCCGGGTCCTTCGCTGGCTCGGGTGCCGGGGGGATCGCGCTCCCTTCGGGGAGGGTTTCCTTGATCCCCGGGCCGCCGCCGCTGGGGGGCGCGCTGCGACCATCCGACGAGCGACGCTGCGCTTCGGTGAGGGTCTTGCCTTTGATGCCGACGATCTGGCCGTCGATGGCGACCTCAACGTCGACACTTCGGGGAGTACGGAAGGTGGACTGAAGGCCGACAAAGATCTGGAGCTGGCTCGGCCTATCAAACGCACGGTCGGCACGGAGCCCGGTGATGCCGACGTTCCCCGCGTCGGTGGCGCCGATGGGGTGATAGAGAACTTTGTCTTCCGCCGTGATGTCGAACTTGGCGTCGGAGGCGTTGTCGGTGCCGATCTCCGCGATCCCGCCATCAGAGAAGATGTGGATGATGGTGGGTGCGCCGGAGGAGAGGAGTCCCTTGTCCTCGACCTGCTGGCGCGGGGAGTAGGCCTTGGCGAGCTTGACGGCCTCACGGATGCTGGTGGAGCTGTCGGTCCCTTCGATGGCCTTGATGGCGGTGCGGAGTTCCTGCTTGCTCGAGGTGAAGTTCTGGCGGACGGAGGCGCCGGAGTCAAAGGTGATCAGCATCGCCTTGTCGCCGCTCTCGCCGACGAGGCCGGGCTCGCGGAGCGCATCGACCAGCGCAAGGGCTTCGGACTTGGCCGTCTCCAGGCGCGTGGTGCGGTCGGCAAGGTTGCCGTCGGTCGCGTTCATGCTCGCGGAGGTGTCGATGAGAATGACGTGCATGGTCCCCGCGACAAGATCCGACTGCACCTGGGGCTGGCCCACGGCGAGGAGCGCGAGCGCGAGCACAAGGAGCTGCAGGTAGAGCAGGATGTTGTTGCGGAGTTTCTGGAAAGGAGCGTTCGCCTGCAGGTCCTCGATGGCCTTGCGCCACAGGAGCGTGGTCGAGACCTCAAGGTCTCGCCGGCGGAGTTTGAGGAAGTAGAGGATGACCAGCGTCGGGATCGCGATGGCCGCGGCAATGCCGGCGATGAGCGGGGTGAGGAGGGTCATGTGAGGAACCCTCGGCGGCGGAGATAATCGAGGACAAGGACATCGATGCGGGTGTCGCTCGGAACGGTGGTGAAGCCGATCTCGCGCTGAGCGCAGAAGTCCTTGAGCCGATTGCAGTACGCCGTGAGCGTCTGCTGGTACTTCTTCAGCAGCGGCGCGGAGATGGTCACCTCCGCGAGGTCGCCGTCTTCGCAATCCTTGAGCCGGAGATCGCCGCCGACATCGGGCTTGATCTCCTGCGGGGAGAGCACCTGAATGCAGTGGAGGTCATATCCGCCACCGGCAAGGAGCCGAAGGCCGGTCTCGTAGCCCTCCTTCACGAAGAAGTCGGAGACGACGAGCATGACGCCCTTGCCGCGGCGCGTGAGCGCGATGCGCTTGCAGGCCTCGGTGAAGGGCGTGTGGCCCATGGGTTCGAGGGCGCAGACCCAGCGAGAGAGGTCGTGCAGCCGACGACGGCCGCGCAGGTCGCGGATGGTGGTCATGAGTCCGCCTTCGACCGGGCCCATGGCGGAGAGGGTGAGCCGGTGCATGTTGGCCAGGCCGACATAACCGAGGGCGATGGCGAGCTGCTGCATCAGGAGAAACTTGCTGGGGGTGCCGCAGTCGTGGCTCGCGGAAGCATCAAGCACGATGTGCAGCGCGAGGTCTTCTTCCTCAAGAAAGAGCTTGAGGAAGAGTCGCTCAAGGCGGCCAAAGAGGTTCCAGTCGATGTGCCGGAGATCGTCGCCAACGACATACGAACGGTGGTCGGCGAACTCGACCGACTGGCCGCGTTTCTTCGATCGCCGCTCGCCCTTGAGCCGCCCGGTGAGAATCTTGCGGGTGGTGATATCGATCTGCGAGAGCCGGGCGACGAGGCCGGAACTCAGCAGTTCCTCGATGGACTTTGGCCGGGGTGGGTCGTTGAGCTTGATCATGCAGCGCGGGTACGGGGGTGGGTGCAGGGGCGTCGTGCGTGGCGCGTGGGATCTCAGACCTTGACGGCGTCAGTAGGTGTGCTCTCGATGATCTTCTGAACGAGCGCATCGGCGCTCACGCGGTCCGCCTCGGCCTCGAAGTTCAGGATGAGGCGGTGGCGGAGCGAAGGGAGCGCGATCTCCTGTACGTCCTTGGTGCTGACGTGATATCGACCATCCACGAGGGCCCTGACCTTGGCACCAAGAAGCAGGGCCTGTGCACCGCGCGGGGATGCGCCGCAGCGGACGTACTTGGTGGTGGCCTCGGGGGCGAAGCGTCCCTCTGGGTGGGTCGCGAGGACGAGCCGCGCGGCGTATTGCTTGACGTGGTCGGCGACCACCACCTCGCGAACCAGGCGCTGGGCGTCGAGGATTGCCGCTGCGTCAAGAAGTCGGTTGGTCTCGGGCTGCACGTAGCCGGTGGTCCGATCGAGGATGGTGATGAGTTCATCAAGTTGCGAGTAGCCGACGACGAGCTTGAAAATGAAGCGGTCAAGCTGGGCCTCGGGGAGGGGATACGTGCCTTCCTGCTCAATGGGGTTCTGGGTGGCGAGAACAAGGAAGGGAAGATCGAGCTTGTAGGTGGTGCCGCCGACGGTGACGGAGCGTTCCTGCATGGCCTCGAGCAGGGCCGACTGGGTCTTGGGCGTGGCCCGGTTGATTTCGTCGGCGAGAACGATCTGGGCGAAGATGGGTCCCTTCTGGAACTGGAACCCGCGACGCCCGGTAGAGGGGTCCTCGGTCACGATGTTCGTGCCCACCACGTCCGCCGGCATCAGGTCGGGCGTGAACTGGATTCGACTGAAGGGGAGCGAGAGCGACTGCGCGAGGGTGCGGACGAGAAGGGTCTTTCCCAGCCCGGGGACACCCTCGAGAAGGACGTTGCCACCGGCGAAGAGCGCGACCAGCACGCCTTCAACGATGTCCTGATGGCCGACGACGACTTTGGCAATCTCGGCCTTCAGGCCTTGGAACGTCTGTCGGAAGGCCTCGCAGCGGGCTTTCACTTCGGCGGGGGTTTGGGTTTCGAGGGTGGCGGTCATTGGGGGTTCTCGCGGGAAGGGCGTTGAGGGTGGCGCTGGCCGGGGAAGGAAGGAGTACAAAGGCGGAGGGCGTTGCGGGCAGGGCTCTTGAGCCGGTTACTCGTCCATATCTTCCTGAGCGCGTTTCTTGGCTTTGAGCAGGCGCGACATGCCCTGCTCATCGGGGTTCGCGGCGTCCGTGGGCTTGCCCTTGACCACGACCGGAGCGGCGGTCTGGCCGCCGATGGGCGTAGAAATGCCCCGGCCCTTGGCGGCGCGGATCTCCGCGGCGGTGGCGGTGAACTTGGCCGCGGCGCTTGTGGGTGTCGGGGCGGCGAGGGGCGTGGTCTGGTCTTCGCGCGGCCCGTCACGGGTCTGCGAGGCACTGGCCATGCGCTGGCGGGCCTTCTCGCGGGCTTCCTTCAGGGCGTCGATTTGCTGCGTGGCTGCGCTGCGTGACTTGCCCATGAGCCCCTTGAGCGTGGCGATGAGGAGAGGAATATCGATACGGACACGGCGCACGGCCACATCCGCAAGAAAGAAGCCCATCGCCAGCAGCGAGGTAAAGAGCCAGATCGAGGTGAGCGAGACGGGCCTGGTGAGCCCTTCACGGGTCCACGGGTCGTCCTTGTCACTATCGCCCGTGAGAACCTGCCCGCCGGTTTCCTTGGCGACCTGCTCAAGGAGTGACGCGTTGTCCTTGAGAGCGCGGAACTCATCGGCGAAGGGGCGGGTGATCGCCACTTGCACGGCCCCGCGCCTGGTTGCGCCCTCGGCGGTCGGCTGGTCGTAGCCCATGCTCAGTGTGTATGAACCGGCGTTGGAGGAGTCGACCGTGGCGGTGTAGCGGCCGGGCCCTTCCTGCTGCAGGTTGATCGACTCGGCGGAGAGGTCCGGCCGGACCATGCGGGCGTTCCACCGGAGGAAGTTCAGGCGATCACCGCCGTCGTCGAGCGCTTCGACGACGATCCGCGTGGAGGCACCCATGTCTTCGGTGGTGACGCGGATGTTCGGGGAGCCGGTCGGCCTCATGGCCCAGCGGATGGTCTGCTCCCAGAACTGTTTGAACTGCGACCCTGACGTCCACGCGCCTGCCCAGCGAGTGGTGGCATCGCTGGTGAAAGTGACGGCCCGGCCGAGACCGTACTGCCACTGAGCCATGACGGGGTCATTCTCCATTCCTCGGAGCGTGACCTGGGCAAGGCCCTCGCGCTCGCCGGCCACGACGTAGCCGGTGATGGGTGGAACACCGTTGATGCCGCGGAGGGTGTCGGTGAAGCCGCCGACCATCTTGGGGCTGAAGGGATCACCTTCCCAGATGAGCGAGCGTCGGACGGTCTGGGCTTCCTTGATGAAGATCTGAGGGAGCGTGTTGAGGGCGTTGTTGGTCGTGACTTCGTGGTAGTTGCCGCCGGTCAACCGGGCCATGAGCTTCATGTTCGAGAGGTCGGTCGAACCTGAGCCCCAACTATGTGGGAAGACGGCGACGGTGCTGATGGTGATCTTGCTCGCGATGAACTGCTGCACGAGCGCCTGCGATGGGGGCTGGGGGTCGCCGTCAGAGATCAGGATGCAGTGCTTCTGTCCGGCGGTTGCCTTCTGCAGGTCGCGGAGCGCGAGGGCGAGCATGTCCGCGAAGGACTGGGCATCGCCGAAGTTCATGGACTTGATCGATTGGTGGATCGCCGACTTGTCGCCCACCACCTGCAGAGGGTGCGTCCAGGCGGCGGTGCCTGTCTGCCAGCCAGACTCGATCAGCCCGGCGAGGTCCTGGGCCGAGAGTGCATCGACCGCGGCGGTGGCGGTGCGGCGACTCCAGTAGTTGCCCTCGGGCATCTCGCAGGCATGCATGATGAGCGCGAGGGCTCCGCGGGGCATCTGCCGCTTCTGCGGCGGGTCCAGTTTGATGGGAAGAGCATCGGCAAGGGGGGACCCGATCCAGCCGCCGGCACCGAATGAATCCGGCCCACCGACCATGACGAGGCCGCCGCCGAGGTCATGCACATAGGCCCGGAGTTCCTCCTGCTGCTGCTGCGAGAACTCATACTGGCTTGTGTTGACAAGGAGGACACACTCGTACGAGGTAAGCTCGTTGAGCCCCGCGAAGCCCTGGGCGGGGTCCTTGAGATCAGCTCGGATGCGCGACTCGGCGAGGACACGCATCAGGTGCTCGGTGTCGGTCGGTTTGGCGGAAAGAACGAGGACCTTTCCTTCGCCGCCGACAAACGTGACGGAGAGGGCCCGGTTGTTCTCCGCGAGCACGTCGCCGACCTGCCCGCGAATGTCCGGGAGGGGTTCGAAGACGGCCTCAAAGCGCTGCGGCCCACTCCCTGGGATGGTGATGGGAAGGGTGTGGACGTTGGTCCCTGCTTCAAGGGCGATGAGTGCGCCGAGGGCCGGTGAATCGGGGTCAAGGTCGATCGCCTCGCCGTTGAGGGTGATCGAGAGCCGGCCCTGTGTCGGGGCGGTGGCGGTGAGCACGGCGCGGAGGTTGATGTTCTCGCCCTGCCGGGCGGTGGCGGGCGCGATCAGACGATCGAGGATGACCTCGTTCTTGTAGGCGAAGCGCACCGGCCAAACGTCGATCGGGATGCCCGCCGCCTTGGCGGCCTTGGCTACGGCCAGCACGTGCCCCTCGTTTTCCAGTCCGTCGCTGCGGAGCAGGATGCGGTTGGCGACCTCCTGGGGCATCACGGCCATGGCCAGCCGGGCCGCGGCTTCAAGGTTGGTGCCGTCGGTGGCGACCTGGGTCTTGACGTCAAGCCGGTCCTTGAGGGTGCCGGGAAGGAACTGGACGTACGAGTCCTTGCCGGCGGTGACGAGGCCGACCTGGTCAAGGGGCTTGGCCCGCTCGGCGGCGGTGGCGAGGTACTCCTGCATCTGGGTCTGAACGCCCTGCGGGGTCGACCTGCTGACATCCATAACGACCGTGACGGCGACGTTCTTGGCGGTGCGGGCCCAGTGTGGATCCGCGATGGCAAGGATGATGAGTGTGACGACGAGGAGCCGCACGATCAGGGCCGCGCGGCGGCTCCAGGTGCCCATACCGCTGAGGGTCTTGCGACCGATGAGGACCACGAGCGCCAGCGCCGGCGGGAGCAGCAAGTAGAGCCACCATGGCTGGTTGAAGGTGATCATGGGGCCGCGGTCGGATCGATGCTGGAATGCAGGGAGGGGAGTGTACCTTGATCTCTCGGGATCGGTTTGCGCCGGAGCGCATCACTGGTGTGCGCCTTGGGCATGGGGAAGACCTGGGCCCGATGATTCCCGTTGTCCACGATGAAGAGTTCGGTGCCGATCACCGCGATCGACCAGGGCTGGGAAAAGGTACCGGGCTCGCGTCCGGGGCCGCCGATGGTGGATTCGATGGCGCCGGTTGAAAGGTCAACCCGACTCACCCGGTTGTTGCCGAGTTCCACGCAGAGGGCGGTTCCGTCGTGGAGCAGGTGAAGAGTCCAGGGATAGCGGAAGCCGGTCTTTCCGGAGTTCTGGGGAGACCCGAGCCAGCGCTTGAGCCCGCCGTCAAGATCAAAGATGCCGAGCCGGTGGTTTCGGGTGTCCGTGATGACGAGTTCGCGCCGTGCGGAGTCGATCTCGATGGCCTGGGGCCGTTCCATCTGAATGTTGGAGGGGGAGGAACTGTCGCCGATTGAGCCAACCTGGAAGAGCGGACGGAACGCGCCATCGAAGCACTGGAGGCGATCGTTGCCGCCGTACTCCGTGACATAGATGCGCTCTATCGAACGCCCGTCGGGCCCGGTCAGCACCGCGACATCCGTGACATAGATGAACTCGCCGGGGGCCCGGCCGTACTTGCCGAACTCAAAGACGATGGGCGGGTGCGATTCGTCGGGACCGGTTGCGAACATGGAGCGGACGGCGGTAGCGTGGTCGGCCTTGGGCGTCGCGCCGTCGGTCGTGGATGCGACAAGCGGGTAGAGCAGCAGGCGGTTGTAGTGGGTATCGGCGACCCAGAGGACCGCGTCTCCGGGCTTCGTCGGGGGCCGGACACCCTCGGGAGCCGGGGCCACGGTGAGGCCCGTGGGCTTGCCGAGTTCAGAGATGGGCGTCCTCCACCAAGCGAGGCACTCGCCGGTGGTTGGGTCAAGGGCCTGTATGCGGGCGGACTTGTCCACGATATAGAGGAGCCGGCCGTCGGTGGCACAGGCCCGGGGGATATGGAACCGGCCGGGGGCTTCGCCGGGCCCGCCGATGACCCGAGGGCCGAGGGTCGAGAGAGGCATGGTCGGTTGCGTTGGCGCCGTCGTCGCCGTGGTGGGCGCAGGCGGATGGTCCTCACAGCCCAGAGGGGCCAGCACAGCAAAGCACAACATCCACTTGACGAGCCGCATAGGGGGTTGTTGACCACTGACCCAGGGGGAAGCGTCGTTTGAACTTGAAACGGTCGCTTGGGGTGGGGGAGAGTCGTGCAGGTGCTTGGGTGGGAGACTCTACGGCCGGATCGCACCGGCGGATCGGCCGGGGTGGAGGCGCTGGCCCCGGAAAAGCCACGCCACAACGCCCGCTGCGGCAAGGGCGAACGTCAAGCCGCCCAACACCAGAACCACACTCGCGGCCCCCAGATCCCGGTCCTTGA
>JBQTIJ010000237.1:0-3493 GCA_052388255.1 Phycisphaerales bacterium | reverse complement strand
CGACCTGAACGTGGCGATGCCGCTGATTGCGCGGAACCTGCTCGAGTCGATCCTCCTGTTGGCGCGGGGGTGCGATATGTTCCGCGAGAACCTGCTCAACGGGCTTGAGCCCGACCGGGCGAAGTGCCAGGCCCTGATTGAAGGGTCGCTGGCGATGTGTACTTCACTGGTGCCGGTGATCGGGTACGACCGGTCGGCGGGGCTGGCGAAGGAGGCCTTCAAGCAGGGGAAGACGGTCCGGCAGTTGGCTGTCGAGACGGTGGTCGGGCAGCCGGGGCTGAATGGCAAACCGGTGACACGGGCGGACCTCGATAGTGCGCTGGACCCTTGGAGCATGACGCTTCCCGGGGGCGAGGGGGCGGCGGGTGGGTAAGCGCGGCCTGATCAGACGGGCCGCATGAGCGGGAAGAGGACGACGTCGCGGATGGTGCGCTGGTTGGTCAGGAGCATGACCAGACGGTCGATGCCGAGCCCCATGCCACCGGCGGGGGGCATGCCGACCTTCAAGGCCTGGATGAAGTCGGCGTCGAAGGTGCGGTAGGTCTGCTCCTCGGCGTTCTTGCCGTCGTCGGCACCGGCAAGCTGTTCGCGGAACTTCGCGGCCTGCACGTCCGGGTCGTTGAGCTCGGTGTAGTGGGGGGCGAGTTCCATGCCGCCGATGAAGAGATCCGCCCGGTCCGCGAGGTAGGGGTCATCCGCCCGGGGGCGGACGAGAGGCGAGATGGCGCTTGGGTAGTCGGTGATGAAGGTGGGGACGGAGGGATCGACCGTCTTCTCGGCGAAGGTCTCGAAGAGTTCATTGACGAGGAGCACGTCGGCGACCGGGGTGCCGTCGGCGGAGGCCGTCTTGATGTGTCGGCGGGCGGCCTCGGAGCGGACGCGCTCGGTCTCGCGCATGTCAAAGCCGAGCGCGGCCCGGAAGAGGTCGCCATACGCGGCGCGGCGGAAGGGACGGGCGTAGTCGATGGTGATCTCACCGAAGGGGAGCGACAGGTCGCCGGGCCCGCGGCCGAGGGCGGCAGCCACAACCTCCGCGCCGGTGCGGATGATCGTCTCGGTGAGCTCCATGACGGTGCGGCAGTCGCCGTAGGCGGCGTAGGCCTCGAGCATGGTGAACTCTGGGTTGTGCTGCTTGTCGAGCCCCTCGTTGCGGAAGTTGCGGTTGATCTCATAGACCTTGGGGAAGCCGCCCACAAGGAGCCGCTTGAGGTAGAGCTCCGGGGCGATGCGGAGGTAGAGATCGATATCAAGGGCGTTCATGCGTGTGATGAACGGGCGGGCAGCTGCGCCACCGGCGAGGACCTGCATCATCGGGGTTTCGACTTCCATGTAGCCACGGTCATCGAGGACACGACGGACGCGGGAGACGACGGCGGAACGGAGTCTGAAGACGCTTGCGGTCTCTGGGCTGGCCCACAGGTCGGTGTAGCGCTGGCGATAGCGGAGTTCGACATCCGAGAGGCCCTCGTGCTTGGCGGGGGGCGTGGCAAGGGCCTTGGCGGCCGGAAGGAGGTCGGTACACCAGACCGTGACCTCGCCCGTCTTGGTCTTCATGAGCCGTCCGGAGGCGACGACCTGGTCGGCGAGATCGGTCGTCTTGGCGAACTTGAAACTGCGCTCGTCTACATCCTTCTGGCTGACAGCGATCTGCAGGTCGCCCGTTGAATCGCGCAAAGTGAGCCAGAGGAGCTTGCCGTTATCGCGCAGGAGCATGACGCGGCCGGCGACCATTACAGTCGGGCGCGGGTCCACGAAGCCGGGCGGGGGGGCTTTGCCCGCGGCGTTGTATGCGATGTTCGCCGCATCGTCATAGCGGGCCCGGGCCTCTGCGAGGGAGAGGAGGCCATCGGTCCTCGCGCCGTACGGGTTCAGGCCAAGGGCGGCGGCAGCGTCGCGGTTGAGGCGGCGCTGGGCCTCCAGTTCATGGGGTGGCCGAGCGGGCTGGACGGGCTGGATGGGTTGATCGGGGAGCGGTTCGGACATGGGGGCGGATGGTAGTGGGGGCGGGCAAGCGTTCCCCGGATCGGCTGCCAATCCGGCACGCGGAGGGTGGCTTGGGGGGTCGCAGCCGCGGCACGCCGGTTGCCGTGTGTCGGAGTGGCCCCTTTGCTGGGCCGAAAGCGAGGACGGTTATGCGGCCAGATCGGATGACAACAGCGACACAAGCGGCCTTGAGCGATGGGCAGGCGGAGGCGATGCGGCGATCGAACCCGGAGGTGACCGGTCTGCATGTGCTTTTCGCACTTCTCAACGACAGGCAGGGCCCGGCGGGTTCGATCCTGGCGCGGGCGGGGGTCGATGTCGGGCGGGCGACAATGGTGACGGCGAGTGAGCTCGCGCGCCTTCCGGCGGTGAGCGGGGGCGCGGCGGCCTCCGGTGGCGCAGGCCGCGGGCTGCTCGATGTGCTGACGAAAGCGGATGGGCTGGCGCGGAGCATGGGGGACACGTTGGTGTCGGTGGAGCATTTGCTGCTTGCGCTGGTGGAGACGGCGGGGCCCGCGCGTGAGGTGCTGGCGATCAGCGGGGCGAAGAGCACGAACGTGGCGGCAGCAGTGAAGCAGATCCGGGCCGCATCCGGAGTGAGGAATGTGAGCGACCCCGGGGCGGAGTCGCAGTTTGAGGCCCTGAAGAAGTACACCATCGACCTCACACAGAAGGCGCAGGCGGGGAAGATCGACCCTGTGATCGGGCGCGACGACGAGATCCGCCGGTGCATGCAGGTACTTTCGCGCCGAACCAAGAACAACCCGGTGCTGATCGGCGAGCCGGGTGTGGGCAAGACGGCGATCGTGGAGGGGCTGGCGCTGCGGATCGTGAACGGGGATTGCCCGGAGGGGATGCGCGAGCAGCGGCTGCTGGCGCTCGACGTGGGGCAGTTGCTGGCGGGGTCGAAGTTCCGGGGCGAGTTCGAAGAGCGGCTCAAGGCCGTGCTGCGCGAGGTGGCGGCGGCGGAGGGGCGGGTGATTCTGTTCATTGATGAACTGCACACCATCGTCGGTGCCGGGGCCGGGGTGGGGGCGGTGAGCGCGGGGAACCTGCTCAAGCCCGCGCTGGCGCGGGGGGAACTTCGGTGCATCGGGGCGACGACGCTTGATGAATACCGCACACATATCGAGAAGGACGCGGCCTTCGAGCGGCGCTTTCAGACGGTCTATGTGGATCAGCCGTCGGTGGAACAGACGGTGGCCATTCTGCGCGGGCTCAAGCCGCGGTATGAGGCGCATCACGGGGTGCGGATTCTCGACGGCGCGATCCTTGCCGCGGCGCAGTTGAGTCAGCGGTACATCACGGAGCGGTTTCTGCCGGACAAGGCGATCGATCTGGTGGACGAAGCGGCGAGCCGCCTGCGGATCGAGAACGACTCGATGCCGACCGAACTCGACGAACTGCGGCGGCGGATCATGCAGCTTGAGATCGAACGCGAGGCGCTGAAGATCGAGGCCAAGGAGGGGAGCGCGATGGGGACCGGGGTGGCGCGGGAGGGGGGCGGTGG
>JBQTIJ010000236.1:0-10853 GCA_052388255.1 Phycisphaerales bacterium | reverse complement strand
GGTTCGTGAGGTCGCGCTCCCGCTTTCGCGGCCTGGCGTCGCGGGGCGGCTGCGCAACCAGAGCGCGCTCTTCATAGACCTGCACACCGCTGAGGCCGACCTCCTGAACGTTGGTTCCATCGATCTCTGGGAGGGTGCGCTGGCGAATGTCCGTGCCGCCCGTGCCACCGCGCCCGCATGGCCAGACCAACAGCAAGCCGCGGAAGTCGCATGGACGCTCGACATGGCCGAGTTCGCCGCGCTCCGGGCCGTGGCGCACCGGGGCAGGGCCGGAATCTCCGCAACGCAGCGCGGCGATCTGGCGGCGCGGCTGCGGGCATTGACGGCCGAACTGCGCCGCCTGTGGCTGCTCCGATCGCGCCCGGGAGGGCTCGATCACAGTTGCGGGTTCCTGGCCTCTCTCACTCGGGAACTCGGCGCAGGGAGCCCCTCGTGATGATCCGCTCACCTCTCCGCCCATGGCCGTGACCCATACGCTCGACGGCTGATGGCCCGCAACGACCATTCTGAGAAGCGCCTTGTCGTCGGCTGCATGACCGGGACAAGTCTCGACGCGCTCGACGCCGCGCTGGTGGAGATCAATGGCCGGGGGCTCACCATGCGGGCCCGGGTGGTGGCCTTCGAGAGCGCACCGCTGGGCGAGCTTGGACCACACCTGCGGGCCCTTGCCGGGCAGGAGCCCATGAGCGCAGGCGCGATCGCGGCCCTTAACCGGGAGTTCTCGCTCCTGCACGCGCGGACGGTGTTGCGTCTGGTCCCGCGCGGGGGCGACGGCGGCCTCTCGTTCATCTGCGCCCATGGGCAAACGATCTTTCATGCCCCGCCCCTCTCGTGGCAGTTGCTCTCCCCTGCGGTCCTCGCAGCGGAGACCGGAACGGATGTCTGGAGTGACCTCCGAAGCGCAGACCTTGCTGCCGGCGGGCAGGGCGCGCCCATCACACCGATGGCGGATTTCGTGCTCTTTCGCTTTCGCGAGGAGTCGCGAGCCATCGTCAACCTGGGCGGGTTCTGTAACGTGACGACACTCTTCGCGACGCGGCCGGATCCCTCCGGAAAGGCCTTCGACGAGGTCGTTCTGGTCGAGGGAACGGGCTTCCGTGTCCGCGGTAGCGACGTCTGCGCCTGCAACCACTTGCTCGATTGCGTGGCCCGCCAGACGCTCGGCTCGGCCTTTGACGAAGGGGGGCGGGCCGCCCTCGCTGGGAGAGTCGATGATGCGGCGCTCAATGACCTACAAGGTGTGCTGGCCGCACAGAGCGCCTCGCGACGCTCGCTCGGAACCGGCGACGAAGCGGTCGCGTGGGTCGATCGGCACCGGACGCGGCTGAAGGGTGACGACCTCGCCGCGACCGCGTGTGAGGGCCTCGGGCGGCGCATCGCCGCGGCCTCCGGCGCGCAGCGCGTCATCCTGGCCGGAGGTGGAGTACGCAACCTCGCGCTCGTGAGGGCGATCCGCTCACACTGCGACGCCGCGGTTGATCTCTCAGATGAACACAGAATCCCCGCGCACGCCCGCGAAGCCGTGGCGATGGGCGTGCTGGGCGCGCTCTGTGCGGACGGCGTGCAGATCACACTCTCCGGCGTGACGGGGCGACGACGCGCCGCGCTTTCCGGCGTGCTGGCCAGAGGAGGCGGGAATGTCGCTTAAAGAGTTGCCCGACCGCGGACGCATCCTGACCGAGCAGCGGAACCCTCGCTCAGCGCGCCTGCACGAACTCAGTATCGATGATTGCGTGGCGCTTATGCAGCGCGAGGACCGGGCCATCCTCACCGCTCTCGCCGCTGCCCGCCCCGCGCTCACGGCGTTCATCCGCGTCGCCGCGGCTCGGTTCCGTGACGTGGCGCCCGCGGGGGGGGGGGGGCGGCTGATCTACCTGGGTGCCGGGACATCCGGCCGGCTGGGCGTGCTGGACGCGTCCGAAGCGCCGCCGACATTCTGCGTCGAGCCGGGCCGGATTGTGGGGATCATCGCCGGAGGCGAGAGCGCGCTGCGCCGCAGCAGTGAAGGAAAAGAAGATGATGCCGACGGCGCGGAGGAGGCACTGCGCGAGATCGAGCTCGGCCCCACCGACACCGTGCTGGGCATCGCCGCTGGTGGGACCACGCCGTACGTCCTCGGCGGGCTCGCCCGGGCACGTCGCATCGCGGGGCCGAAGGTTCTTACAGGCCTGCTCACCTGTTCACAAGTGCCGCGCCCATCGGGTGTCGGGCATCTCATCGTCCTGCCCACGGGGGCGGAGGTGCTGACGGGCTCCACGCGCCTCAAGGCGGGCACGGCCACCAAGATGGCGCTCAACACCATCTCCACCACGCTGATGGTCGTGCGCGGACGGGTCTATCAGAACCTCATGGTCGATGTCCGCGCTACCAACGACAAACTCATTGACCGGGCCGCTCGCATCATCAGCACGATCACGGGGCTCTCGCGCTCGAACGCGCTCGTGACCCTTCAACAGGCCGAGGGTCGCGTCAAGCACGCCATTGTGATGACCGCTCGGGGCGTTGATTTGGCCCAAGCGGACAAGCTCCTCCTGCTTGCAAGCGGGAACTTGAGCGAAGTGCTCATCCCGGCTCCTTCGCTGGCTCGCCCCCCGGCTCGGTCATCCGCTCGCCGGCGGAAGGCCTGATCGCTGCGACGATCGCCCGCGCCGCCGCGGCCGGATCGGCCTCAAGATCCGAGAGCGGCGTCAGGTGGCGAACGACGAAGTCCTGGTCGATCACGATAACTGCACCATCGACCGCGCCCGCTACACGCCCGAGCGATGCTCCGCGCGGCAGCGTCCAGTTGAGCGTCGGGTCGGCGCGACGGGCGATCCTGTCCGCATCGGCCTTCGACTCCTCCGTCAACACTCCAGGACCATCGAGTACGCCCACGACGTGCAGCGCGACCGTCATCTCTCCGGCGGGCCCATCGGCCATGGAGGTGTTGAAGGCGGCCCGGGCCGCGCGGGCCAAAGCCCCGACGGCGCTGGCGTTTCCATCGGTCAATCGCAGAAGCACAAGCACGGCCCGGCGAGCGCCAGCGCCGGGCGGGAGCAGGTCCTCCGTCCGCAGCCGCGCCAACCCGGGCCCGAAGATCGCCGGGGCCGGGAAGCGCACCCCCACCTCGATCGACTCCTCGGGCTTCAGCAGTTCGGCGATGGTGCCCACATATCGCCGACCGACGAGCGATGGTGCCCAGCGCGCGGGGTCCCCCGCCGGTTCGGCGGCCATCGTGAGGTCAATGACCATCCCTCGGGATTCGAGCGTCAAGACCACTTTGCGAAGGCGACCGGACTTGACGTCGCTGATGAGCACGACCGGACCGGACTCGCTCCGCCCCTCTGCACTCGCTTGCGGGCGCTCCGAGTCTTCGATCACCCGCGCTGCGGACCACGTTGTGGCCCGCGCATACGCCGTCAGGTCCACGCGCGCCCCAGGTTCACCGCTCCCCGCCGCGAGCGCAAGTTGCGGGAAGGGAAATGGCCGGAGGGCCGCATCCAGTTTGTCGAGCGTCAGGGGCGGCTCGAAGTCGTTGCGGTAGAACGTCTCCGGGCGAGCGGTGTGTACCACCACCAGGTACCCGTTCTCAGCATAGATCCGCAGAGGCCCCGCCTCGGCCAGGCACTGGAAATCACGACCGATCGGCGACCCTCCAACGACGGGCAACGGGTTGAGGCGGAGGGTGACCTCTTCTTTGCGAACGGGTCTGCCGGGATCACGAAAGGCGATCGTGATGCGATCGGCCGTGGGGCTGGCTCGATACGCGCGCAGGATGTCCTTGATCACCACCGATGGATCGACCTCCACGGGCTCACGGGCAGCCGCGGCGCGGGCGATGGGCGGTTGGGCGGCGAGCATGAGGAGTCCGAGCGTTGTGGCGATCACGGGCGACTCCGGAGTTGGGCGAGCAGGGCATCAACGCGCAGATGGAGCGTGGGAACCACCTGTGAACCGGCGATCTCTGCAAGCGGTTCGAGCACAAACTGGCGCTCCGCCAGACGCGGATGCGGAACAACAAGCCCGGGCTCGGCCACCACCCACAGGCCATAGAGAAGGAGGTCAAGATCGATCGTGCGCGGTGCGCCGGAGGAGGCCTGCGTCCGGTCACGCCCAAGTCGGGCCTCAACTTCGTGCATCGCGGTCAGCAGATCACGCGGCGGGAGTGTCGTCTTGAGGAGCGCAGCGCCGTTGAGGAACGGCCCGCCGGGGTCCGCTGCGGTGGTGCGGACGGGTGCCGTCTCGCGGAGCGTCGAGAGCTCGAGGAGTTCGATGCCTGTGGTCTGGGCCAGAAGCGACAGGGCGTGTGTGATGTTCGCCTGCCGATCGCCGAGGTTTGAGCCGACCGCGACGGCGGCAGTGACGGGATCGGTAGCCATCAACGTCGTCCTGTGGCAACCTCGCCGGTATCGGCGGCGAGCGGAACGACGGCGGGGCGGAGCTTGAGGTGGGGCTGGCTGACGGGCACTTCCTGACGGCGACGGTCAAGCCGCACGGACCCGCCCACCACCGTCGCGACCGCCCGGCCCTTGACGCGCCGGCCGATGAAGGGCGTGTTGCGCGACCGGCCCGCGAGTTCGTCGCGCGTGATGGTCCAGCGCTGGCCCGGGTCGATGATGGTGATATCCGCCGGCCCGCCGACAGCGAGCTTGCCCAGGCCCGTCTCGTCAAGGCCGCAGAGCACCGCCGGGGTGACCGTGAGCAACTCGATCAGTTTCATCCAGCCGATCACCCCCGCCTCGACGAGCGCCTCGATATAGAGCGCGAGCGCCGTCTCAAGGCCGACGATGCCGAAGGAGGCCGCGTCAAACTCAAGTTCCTTGTCGCCCATCGGGTGCGGCGCATGGTCAGTGGCAAGAACGGTGATCGTGCCGTCGGCGATGCCTTCCTTGATGGCGTTGATATCACTCTGTTCGCGCAGCGGCGGGTTCATCTTTGCGCTGGTGTCGTATCCGCCGTTCGCGAGCACGGCCTCGTGGGTCAGGAGCAGGTGGTGCGGCGACGCTTCGGCCGTGATGGGCTGCCGCTCCTGCCGGGCCCGGCGCACGATCGCCACCGAGCCGCCCGAAGAGAGATGCTGGACGTGATAGGGGCACCCGATGGTGCGGTTCAGCGCCACGTCACGCTCAATGACCACTTCCTCCGCGATCCGCGGCCATCCGGTCAGCCCCAGCCGGGTCGAGATCTCGCCCGCGTGCATGACCCCGCCGCGGGTCAAGCTCGGCTCCTGGCAATGCTGCATCACGGCCAACCGCCCCTCGCCTGCGACCTTGACGGTGGCAAGGGCCCGGGCCATGAGGCCCGCATCCGCGACACAGTCCCCGTCGTCAGAGAACCCGACCGCGCCGCACTTGGTCATGAGCTGGATCTCGGCGAGTTCCTCCCCGCGCCGGCCCTTGCTCACCGCCCCGACCGGGAAGACCCGGCAGAGCCCTGTCTTGCTCGCGCGGGTATAGACAAGTTCCATCATGGAGTCGTTGTCAAGCGCGGGCGTGGTGTTGGGCATGCAGCAGACGCTGGTGAACCCGCCCGCCACCGCGGCTGCCGTGCCCGTGGCGATCGTCTCCGCGCGTTCATTCCCCGGCTCGCGAAGGTGCACGTGCGGGTCGATGAGCCCGGGGACGACATAACACCCGCTGGCATCGATGACGCGCGTCGCAACTGAGCGCTGCAGCCGTGGGCGGATCTCCACGATCCGTCCATCAGCAACGGCAACATCCGCGTCCTTGTCAAGACCCGTGGCCGGGTCCATGACCCGGCCGCCCACGATGAGGAGACGCGACGACGCCGTGGCGGTCGGAAGCTCGTGCATAACGCGAGGGTACGTGGGCGGGTGGTTGACGGCGAGCGCCGCGGGCCCACCGGAACGCGGGCACTACGCTGCACCGTTGAACCAGCTTTCACCTCTACCAAGACTGAGCCATCGGCCATTCCCGGCCTACCACTACCGGCCAGGGCTCCCTCATCCGACAAGGGACCCGGCGGGGCATTCGTTTGAGCCCAAGCACGCGGCAAAGGGTTCCCATCCACCCCCGCTCGATCCGCTTTGTTGGCGGGAGAGTGACACGTACATGTACGGCGTGGACCTCTACAACCACGCCTATTGGTGGGAAGCGCATGAGGCGTGGGAGGGGCTTTGGCTCGCGGCCGACGGTGGCCCGACCAAGGACGCACTTCAAGGGATGATTCAAGTCGCGGCCATGCACCTGCGGATCGACGCGGGGGAGCGCGACGGGGTTGTTCGGTTGCTTGAGCGGGCCCGGGTGAACCTCTCGGGCGTTCTGGAAGCCCGAGCGCCGGTCTTCGCGGGGATCGCGATGCGGGTGTGGTGGCAGGAGGTCGTCGTGTACCAAGCGACGTGTCTCAACCAGGCCATCGTGGCCCACGCGGAGGCGGGTTTCCCGTATTTGAACCCTGTGTGAAGCCGGCACCCTCAACCGAGGGTCGGCCGGCGCTCGCGCAAGGCCGTGCGAAGCGCGGCGAGCGCCTTGGCGGCGGGCTTGGGCGCCCACGTCGGCGGCCCCCCGACGAGCGCGCCGCCCGGCATCTCGCCACTCTGCGAGATATCCGCGTCGTAGAGATCCTGGTAGCAGATGCTCTGGACAAAGGGTTTGCCGGCGGCCATGGCCGCGACCGAGGCAAGCCACTCGGCCTGCGATTCCGGGGACCACGGACGACGGATCTCGCCGGAGTCGTCATCGCCGGAGGCCGCCGGAGAAACGGCGCGCGAGGGCGCACCAAGGGCGGTGATGGCCAGCGGACGATCGAGCGCAGCGAGCCGATCGAGCAGGTGCGACACGGTGAGCAGGTCGCGGGCACTCCGGCCCGGGAGTGCCTGCCCCATCTGGATGCGCACTCCGAGGGCATCGATGGGCAGCCCAAGCTGGTTCATGAGCTCGCCATAGAGCACCGGGGGGATGCTGCGAACATTCGTCCCCGGGACGTTCCCGCCGGTGTACTCACCCCACGGCTGCGCGATCTCCACGACCACTTTGCTCGCGGGTGCCAGCTTGCGGACGAGGGTGACGCATACCCGCGTGAGGTCGAGCACCTGCTCATACCCGAGTCTGAAGACGCTCGAGCACGGCAGCCCGCTGGCGACGGTCCAGATGTTTACCGCGCGCCGAGTGCGCGTCACTAAGTTCTTCACGTGCTCGGCCACGACATCCCGGAGCGTTTCGTAGTCGTGCTCCCAGATATAGAGGAAGTCAGGAACACACCCCGGGCGAAGGTCGATCAGCGGGCCCGCATGAACCGGCAGTTTGGCGGTGCGGACCGCCCACTCGATCCACTTGTCCGTCCGCGCGAAGGCGTACTTCCCCTCTGTCGGTTCCATGTCCACCCAGCGCATCGGCAGCGTGACAAAGTCGCACGCCGCCGCCACGACCGCCTGCAACTCCGCCGTCTGTGCCAGCGGGTTGATGGCGCAGCCGACCACCGGCATCTCCGGCAGCAGCATCCCCGGTGAGCCGAGCCACGCCTCGCGGCTGGCCCGGGCCTCATGATCGGTAATCGCATTCTCCGGCGGGACCAGAGCCGCGGCCCGTGCGAGTTCGCCCGAGACTCGTCGAGTGTGCTGCTTTTCGGCTTGCCGCTTTGCCAGCGCCTCCCCGGCGGCGATCCCCAGGGCCAGGGCGCGGCGGGCCGCGGCATCGGCCTCGGGGGTATACCACCCAGCCGCGGGACTCGGTTCCTTACCGATGCGCTGGGCAAGGAGCGCCGCGGTGAAGGCCTGCCGGGTGCGTTCGACAAGCACCGTGATGGGGTCATCCGCGGGAAGGTCAAAGAAGGCCCATTCCTCAAGCTTGTTGAGGAGGAGCATCAGCCGGTGGCGGGCAAGTTCGAGACTCAGTAGATACGGCGTGGCCCGCTGGGGCAGGAGGCAAGTGCGGAGCGTCAACAGACTCCGGCCGCCCTCCTCATGTTCGATAGGGAACTGGAGCATGAGGGCTCCTGCCCCTTCTGTGCGACGCTCGCAGCGAATCAACCCACGGTCGAAGGTGACCTCGCCAGGGATGACGACTTCCTCGGGTCCGAGGACCCGCGCGTGCCGCAGCGGCCAATCTTGGGCCGACTGGTCGTTCTCAAAGGCGGCGAAGAGCAGCATCGTGCGGGCGGGCTCCGGTCCGGTCGCTTGGGTCCCGCGGGAGGCCGCAAGGCCATTCCATTCAGAACGCGGGGGCAAGCGTAGTCGTGCAGGGCCGAGGGATTGATGGCCTCAGGACAATCACGGAGAGTGCATATGCTGACAAGGACAGTTGATCGACCCGTACACCTTTCTGAGAGACCCTCCATGCCCACCTTTGTTGACGGCTACGTCCTTTGCCTCCCCACCAAGAACCTGAAGGCGTACACCAAGATGGCCCGCACCGGGGCCAAACTCTGGCTTGAACATGGCGCGCTTGAAGTTCGCGAGTCTGTCGGGGCCGACCTTGCCCCCGGCTTCGGCCTTCCTTTCCCGAAACTCGCGGGGACCAAGAAGGGCGAAACCGTGGTCTTTTCCTACATCACCTTCAAGTCCAAAGCCCACCGGAACAAGGTAAATGCCGCCGTGATGAAGGACCCGCGGCTCATGGGGATGTGCGACCCCAAGAAGATGCCCTTCGACTGCGCCCGCATGGCGTATGGCGGGTTCACGTCGATCGTGGGGAAATGACGCCACCCTTCCCGAAGGACCCACCATGGCCGGAAACAGAGTCGTCCACTTTGAGATCCCCGCCAACGAACCGGAGGCGCTGACCCGGTTCTACGGCACACTCTTTGGCTGGTCCTTCCAGAAGGCGCCGTTCCCAGGGCCAGAGTATTGGCTCTGCGACACGGGGACCGGCGTCGGAATCAACGGCGCGATCATGAAGCGCCAGCATCCCCAGCATCCGTGGATGAACTACGTGAGCGTCGAGGACATCGACGCCGCCATCACCAAGGCCCTTGAACTCGGCGCGTCACTCGCCCTTCCGAAGACCCCGGTCCCCGGCGTCGGGGCTTTCGCCGCCGTTGTGGATCCTCAGGGGAACATCTGCGGCCTCTGGCAGGAATCCTCCCAGAAGTGAGCAAGCACGCCCACCGGCAGCCGCGCCGGCGGGGTCATCAAACCGTCCCCCAGGCCACGGTTCCCGCGTGAGGGACCGGGCCGGCCGAGAAACGCGAAAGGAACTGACCATGAACCGTGCATCGATCATCGCACCCCTTGCCGTTGGAACCCTCGCTGTCGGCGCTCTCCTCGCCTCGCTCTCCTTCGCCGAACCACCCAAGGACGCCGCGGCTGGCAAGCCAAGCGCGGGCGCCCCGCCGGAGATGCCCCTCCCCCCCGGCTGGACGAAAGAGGACATGCAGACCTGCGTGCTTGCCGGCACGCCCGGTGACCAGCACAAGTGGCTGGCGCGCCAGGTGGGGACCTGGAACGGCAAGGTGCATATGTGGATGGGACCGACCGCCAAAGACCCCATGCACAGCGAGTGCACGCAGGTCGTCTCGAGCGCGATGGAGGGCCGCTTCATCCGCTTTGAGATGGCCGGCGAGATGCCCGGCATGGGCACCTTTATGGGAATGGGCGTCAGCGGCTTCGACAACGTCTCCGGCAACTTCGTTGGCTCATGGCTCGACAACCACAACACCGGCATCATGCAAGGCACCGGCACCGTCTCCAAGGACGGCAAAGTCCTGACCTGGTCGTATGGGTACAACTGCCCGCTGACCAAGAAGCCAACCAAGATGCGCGAGATCCAGACCTGGACAGGCGACAACGCCATGACCACGGAGTCCTTCGTGATCGATCCCAAGAGCGGCAAGGAATACCAGTGCATGAAGATCGAGTTCACGCGCAAGCCGTGACCGATTGTGAGTGCGAACCGAACACCCGCGGCCCGCGCCCCAACCCGGCACGGGCCGCGGCTTTTTTTGAACCCGCGCGACCGTGGGCCTCCTTCATTCGCGAAGTCCCCGACGAACCCGCAACCTCGCGCCAGCGCCCATGACCGACCGACACACTTCTCCCCGCCGCCGACCCATCCTCAGGGCGGCCACGCTCGCCGTGCTGCTGACCGTCGTGAGCATCGCCCTCACGGCCTTCGTGCTTCCCAACCCCATGCCGCGGCTTCTCATCGGCCCCTCAATGGGTGAGGATGGACTCCTGTGGTGGACCGACGGAACCCGCGGCGGCAGGTATCGACTCAGCGAATCGGTATTCGCATCACGAGTTCGGCTGGCGAGAATCATCTTCGCAGGCGCGGTCGATCAGCAGCCGTTCTTCAACCAGAATCCGCCCCCCGATTGGGCCGGGGCCGTCTCGCTCGACATGCGCGAGGGCTTCGAGGAAGTGCAATCCGTCGCCGTCGGTTGGCCCTTCCGGGCCTTCGCCGGGCAGCATTGGATCGCCTGGGAGGTCCGAACGGCACCGCCGAACATCCAGGTTTTCCCTTTCCAATCTGGCTCGGCACCCCCCGCCGCCGTGCCCGCGGAGCGGTTCGAAGGACTCTCGGCCACCGAACTCTCGAGTGGGCGGAGGATCATGCTCCCCTACCGGCCCATCTGGCGGGGGCTTGTGCTCAACCTCCTGATCTATGGCACCGGTTGGTTCGCCCTGATCCTCGGTCCGTACCTGCTCAGGCGGCATCTCCGCCAGAAGTCCGGGAAGTGCCCCGGGTGCGGGTATGACCCCGCCGGACCGGCGACCTCATGCCCCGAATGTGGCGAGCGCCTGAGCGGAATTGCCGCCCGAAGTGGCCGTGCGTCCTGATAATCTCCTGCAGGCAATACCCCCTCGCGACCGTCGTTCTTGCCTGCGGAGGAACCCGCCTTCTGACCGCCCCTGCTCCACAACCAGAGCATGACCTTTCCGGCATCCTCGCGCGAGCCGCGGGCGGTGACGATCGTGC
>JBQTIJ010000235.1:0-5333 GCA_052388255.1 Phycisphaerales bacterium | reverse complement strand
CTTTATCGAGCACGCCGCGTCCGGCCGTCACGATACCCCCGCGACCATCGAGGACGCGCTCAACGCTGGCCTTCTGCTCGAGCGGGAGCGGGCTTCGCTCCGCGCAGGGCACTGATACGTCCTTCAGGAGACGATCGCGCCCGGGGCGATCTCCACATCCGGCCGCAGAAGGATCACCGTGCGCGGGGCTCCCGGCAGGGCGCCGTCCTTGGGAACGTTGCTCGCCGCGAGCAGCATGCCCCGCGATTCCTCGCCACGGAGATTTCGCGCGGCAAGGTTGGCCACGATCACGATGCTCCGGCCGACCAACTGCTCGGGCGTGTAGTACTCCTTGATCCCTGCGCAGATCTGCCGGGGCGTGCCGCTGCCGTCATCGACGCTCAACTTCCAGAGCTTGTCGGCGTTGGGATGAGCAACACAGGTCAGAATCTTCGCCACCCGGAGATCCAGCTTTGCAAAATCGTCAAATGTGATGGTGGGTTTTGGCGCGCCCGGAACCGGGGCGGCCGGCTTGGCAGGTGGGGTCGGCGTACCCGTAGCGGCAACGGGGGCAGCAGGGGGAACGGGGGGGGCGGGGGGCGAACCGGTCGGTACGGGGTCACTCATCGGCAGGAATCCTCGGCGCTCACGCGAGCGGCCAAGTCTACGGAGAGTGTGTCCCGACTTTCTTGCGGCGGCAGAGGTGCCGCCGGCTATTTGCCCTTGGGGGCCGGATCGGCGGGGGGCGTGTTCGCTTTGGCTGGCTCCGGCTTCACCCACTGACCGTCGCGATAAACGGTCGCCTCGGGATCGACGCGGTAGGTCAGGGCGAGGTCGGCCGGATCGGGATCGCGCAGGGGCTGGGCCCCATCCGCAAGCACCTGGGCGGACCACAAGCGGTGAATGCCACGGAGCAAAGCCGATTCCATACGAAGGTGGCCGAGGAGTTCCTCCTGAGCCAAACGCGGGCCGGGGACGCCGCCGCAGGTCGGGCAGATGAGCGATCGCAGGGTGCCGTTCTCGTTACGGTTGATCACATGCTTGCCGCGGCACTCCGGGCAATAGGGCCAGAGTTCAATGTGCTTTTCCAGCTTCTGCACCGCACCGATGGCTCCGCCCGATTCAAGCACGGCGGAGTACGACTCGAGCGCTTCACGAACCTCCGGCAATGCGAGGTCCTTCTTGGCTTTGTTCCCTTCTCCCGCCCGGATCCTGCCCAGGACCGTCGCGAGCTTGAAGGCCGTCAGGTCGCTGAGTTCCTTCCTCTCAACATTCGCAGGGACGCCACCCTCGGCCTTCGTGGCATTGCCGCTGGCCGGGCCCGTCGATCGACCGGCCTCAGAGAGGTGCATCGCCATGGCGCGGAGCCAACGCTTGTCGCCGTCCGGCCCGGCCAGCGCCGCCAAGGCGCGGCAGACCTCGGGGCCAAGACACCGTGGCTTGGCCAGTCGCTGGTCGGTCTCATAGGCGAGGATCAGCAGCCGTCGGGCGAGGTCGCGTGTTGCCGTGTCGCCCGCCTCGGCCGCGACCTCCTCGCCAAGGAGGTAGTACTCAATCGGCGATTCGGGCTTGAGGTTTGCCAGCCGTTCCTGCAAGCGCGGGACCGCCGCCGCGGACGAATCGATCGTCTGCTGAGCGGGCGCCTCGCGGACGGTCGCGAGGGTTGCGAAGGTGAGTGCGATCAGGATGATCACCCGGAGCCGATGGGTCATGGTGCTTCCTCCCCGGCCCGCAACATCCAAAGCCGTGTCATGGCGGCCTCAGTGTGCTTGATCTGCTCGATCGAGGTCGTTGCCTCGCGGCGTTTCTGGCTCAGCATCCGCATGATGGTCGCGACGACCGGGGCACGCCCCGGCTGTTCTCCGCTTACGACATACGCGAGAAGCTCAGCGCACCCCGCCTGCTCGGCCGCGAACTCCTGAACCACCCCTCGGGCGAGGGCCAGCCGGCCGACGTTCAATCGCTCGATCGCGTCGAGCGAAAGCGGGGCAGCCGGATTGGGGGCGTATGTCTCCGCCCGGGCCCGGAGGCGCTTGGAGAGTTCCGCGCCCGCCTCGCGCAGTGACCGCCCGGCCTCCTCTGGCGTGATGCCCCCGGCGGAAGCGGGCTCCCCCATCGCCACGCGATAGGACTCCGCCAGCGCCGCACACATCTGGTCCATCGGTCGCGTGGAACTGTCGCCCGCGACCAGTTCGAGCAGCCGCTCCACGAGGGCTCGTCTTGCCTCGAGCGGCCAGCGCTCGTTCTGCCAGCCCACGAGGGGCTGGTTCGCCACGCGCTCGATGGTGAGCGCCACATCGCCGCGCCGTGTCGCCCGGGGCAAGACCCGGAGCATCGCGTTGACCACCGCGGCATTGCCTGACTGCGTGACGCAGACCCGCTGGGCCGCCAGCCGCACAACCGACTCCGTGCCCATCAGGGCCGTCTCTGCCAGCACATCGGCATCGATGGGACCGATCTTCACGGTCTCGAGTTCCTTCACGATCGCGGCTTTGAGGTCCGGTCGCGATCGGTCGGCCAGAAAGCGCAGGGTCCATTCGCCGTCGCGCGAGTCGCTCGCGCCCGGCGCTGTCTGGGTGAACGTCAGGATCACCGAGTTTGGACCGGTCGCCAGGAGCGCGCCGGAGCCAGCGGGCATCAGCAGGGGGATCCCAACGGCCAGCGCATCGGCGGCGCCGGCATTGTCGCCGCGCGATCTCCGCCAGGCCGCCTCGTTCACCTTGGCGAGGAGGGCCGCGCTTCGCATCTCCTCGAGCAGGGTCTCGGCCGTTTCGGTGGAGCGCGAAAGTTGCTCGCGGGCGGTCCTTGACCACTGCTCAGCCAGCGCGCCTCCCGTCACCTGCTGGGCCATCTGCCACGCGATCGCGTAAGCGTCCTTCAGTTGGGCCCGCTGCTCGCCCGTGGCCCCGTGCGAGAGCACCATGGTGACATCCACGCCCTCGGCCGACGACCGCGTCACCAGTGCGCTCGTGAGGGTCTGAAGGTCCGCGTTGCTGATGGCCTTCTCGTCAAACCACTGGAGCAACCGGCGGCGAGCACCCTCCTGCTCGCGCCACCGGAGGCGCATCGTGAGCGTCCCGATCGCCTCCATCACTCCGCGGTCCTCATCGGGCTCGACCGCATCGATGAGCACCCGCTGCAAACCCTCGAGCACGATCAGTTCCGACGCCTGCCGCTCGCCCTCATTGCCCAGCCCGGCCGAGGCGCTGACCATCACGCCCGCGCGCACCGCCCGCTCCCACTGGTCAAAGGCCCGGGCGGTCTCGGCGCTGTCTACCCGCCCTCGCGCGGCGTTGGCGCGCACGTCCTCGTCGTTCGCCGGTCGTGGATCGACCATCCGCAGAGGCATGACCCTGAGCGCGGCCAATGCCCCCGACTCAAACCGTGCGTTGCCCGTCGGACGGTCACGCGAGAGTGCCTCGGTCAGGGCACGCTCGGCCTGCGATGCCCCGCCCCCGCCGAGGTCCCGCTCGCGCGTCAGACGCAGCAGCATTCCGCACGCCCAGGCCACGGGCCCCACCTCGCCGCTGGCGAGCCGCCGGGTGCGGTCGCGCAGCGGGCCGGTCATCGCCGCGATCGCCTGCACGGTCCGCTCGACCTCCTTCGGTCGCTCCGCGATCTTGTAGAGGTAGTCGACCACGAGCTCTGTCGAGGCCGTTCGTTGACCGGGCTCCATGCGCGTCCACGCCTCGCCGAGCACGCGCAGGTTCTTGCGAAAGAGCCGCTCACCATCCTGCGCGGTCGTCGGATCACCGGCCAGTTCCACCGCCCGGCGCGCCTGGCGCACGATGGCCGCGACATCCGCGGTGGTTCCGTCGTCGATCTCGGCCTTTGCCGCGGCGGCTGGCGCAATCGGGCTCGCTTCGGGCTCCGTCGGCTTGGGCCCCGAGCCATCCGCAGCACCGCCCGTGGGCGCAAGCGTTGATCCGGCCTTGCTCACCTCCGGGCCTGTTTCCGGTCCCTTTCGGCCGGAGAGCGCGATCACCCCCGCCGCGAGCGCCAGGACCAGCACCACGAACACAAGGCCGCCGATGAGGGCCGCCTGCTTGAGAAAGGCGACGCCGGGGTCCTCTTCGGGCTCCTCGGACACCGCCCCCGTTGCGCCGACGTACGACGCCTCGCTCTGGTCCTCGCTCCGCCGAGCGGGCATATCCGGCCGCAAGAGGGCGTTCAGCACCGCCGGCACAGCCGTCGCAGGCAAGCCACGCGAGGCGGCCATGGCATTGAGCGTGGCGAGGGCCTGAGCGTCGATGCCACCGAACTTCGCGACCACGCTCTCCGCGTCACGAAGAAGACCCGGATCAATCGGCGCGGCCTTGCCGCTGCGCACCGCACGGCCGAGGGTGCCAGAGGAAGGCGCGGGGCTCGTCGGTTCCAAGCCCGCCATGACCTGAGCCGCGGCTTCCTGCACAAGCATCCGCAGCCGTGCACCGTCGGCCGATGAAGCCGGCAGCACGGCAGAGATCCGCGCCAGTTGGCGCTGCGTCGCCGCGATCACGGTGGAGGCGTTCACGGGCCCGGGGAGCATTTCGAGCAGGAGCCCGGGCCGGCGGCCATCGGCCTGGGCCGCGTTCGGGCCGAGATACGTCTCGACCAACCGCCGCACCATGGGATCATCAAGCGGGTGCATGCTCAACCGCCACCCCCGACCTGGCCATGCAGGGCGCGGAACTTCTCGCCATAGGGGGCGGGGCCGTAATCAGGGTAAAGGACCTTGTGCTGCTGGAGCATCTGCGCCGCCTTCGCTGGGTCGCGCTGAGCGAGCAGGCGTGCGGTCTCAAAGCGGGCCTGGAACCACTCGGGCGAGCCCTCGGGCAACCCTGCGCCGAGCCGCTTATAGCAATCAAGGGCGGTCTCAAGCTCGCCACCCGCCTCGGCCAGTTCGGCCAATCGCTGGAGTGCATCGGCCGCGTTCGGGGCCGCCGCCAGCACCAGACGATCAAGCCGCATGGCAAGGTCCCGGGCCTCGTTGTCGGCCGCGAGTTTGAAGACATCCATCGCCGCGCGGGCCACCGTGCGGTGGACCGTGAGCACCGCGGCGTTGGCGAGCGCGCCGGGAGAGCTTCCGACCTGGCGCACCACACGCTCACCGTGCATCATGACGGCCCGCGCGGCCTCGATCAGCCGTTCGTTGTTCACGCCCGGGTCAAGGGCGGCCTTGTTGTACCGGTCGGTGGCCCGCTGGTAGAGCAGACGCTCGGCGGAATCGATGAAGCGCTCGGCGCCTTCGATCGAACGCAGCCGGTTCACGGCGGCGGTGCTTGCGTCCTTGTCCTCGCGGGCCAGCGCGATCTGAAGCCGGCGGTACGCGAACTCCGCCTCGTGGGAAGTGGCGATGCCGCAGCTCACATTCA
>JBQTIJ010000234.1:0-3856 GCA_052388255.1 Phycisphaerales bacterium | reverse complement strand
TGCCCTCAAGGCGGCGGAGGGGGTCGGGGAGATCGACATCAAAGCGGGTGCGGAAGTAGGTTTCGAGTTCTGCATCGGAGGTGCAGGCGGCGGCCTTGGCGACTTCCTTGTCGATGTGGTGCTCGGTGACGAACTTCTGTGAGGCCTCGTTGAAGATTCGGCGGGCATCCTGGGGCCGGGTGGTCTTCACGATGTCGAGGGTCCAGCCGAGCTGGAAGCGCTGGTTGGCCCAGGAGACGAGGTTGCCGAAGGCCTGAGCGGGGTTCTGGCGGGCGATCATCATGGTCATTTCCATGACGAAGTCCACGGGGTACTCGACCTCGCGCTTGGTGTAGAGGTCGCGGGCCTTGGACATGATGAGCTCTTCGACATGCTCGGGGCCTTCCTGGGCGGCCTTGATGACCGCGGCGGGATCGAGCTCAAAGTCGAACTTGGCGCGGGTCCACTTGCAGAGCTCGCCGACGCCGTAGTTCTTCTCGAGGAAGCTCTGGGCGCCGGAGAGATCGACGTTGTCGATGCGGTCGACGGCGGCTTCGTAGATTCTGTCAAGGGCACGGGAGAGAAGCTCGGGCCCATAGCCACGGAGCTCGGCTTCGGTGAAGGCGATGCCGAAGCGGTCGTTGGCCCACTTGATGAGGCCGGGGGCATCGAAATCAACGGTGGGGGCGTCGCCCTCGGTGGGGGGGACGTACTCGCCGAGCGTCATGGCGATGATGTTGCGGACTTCCTCGCGGGATTCGAGGCGGATGCGTTCCTCAAGTTCCTTGCCCTCGAGCCCGCGGATGCGGGTGGGGGCGATGCTGGTGTCGGTGCGCTGGAAGGCGTACTCGCTGATGCTCTTGGCGGGGTAGTCCTTGTCGAGGTAGAGGCGGGCGGCATCGCTGACGGCGTCGCGGACGTACTCGAAGAGGAGCCCGCGGAGGTCGCGCCCTTCGAGCACGCGCTGGCGGAGGCCGTAGAAGCGCTGCCGCTGGTGCTCCATCACCTCGTCGTATTCGAGGATGTGCTTGCGACCCTGGAAGTTGCGTTCCTCGACCTTGCGCTGAGCGCTCTCGACGCTCTTGCTGAGGATGGGGTGCTCGATGGCGTCACCCTCCTTCATGCCGAGGCGGGCGAGGATGCGCATGGTTGTCTCGCCCGCGAAGAGCTTCATGAGGTCGTCTTCAAGCGAGATGAAGAAGCGGCTGGAGCCCTTGTCGCCCTGACGGCCGGAGCGGCCGCGGAGCTGGTTGTCGATGCGGCGGGACTCGTGGCGTTCGGTGCCGATGACGTGCAGACCGCCGAGGTCCTCGGTGCTGGTGAACCAGCGGACGCGGTGGAGGAGGAAGCGGCCGTGCTTGTCGAGGGCGGCGCGGAGGGCGTCGGCGTTTGCGCGTTCGATCTCCTTGGGGGTGAGCCAGGTGTTGCGCTCGGCCCAGTGGCGCAGGAGCTTGAGCTCGAGTTCCGGGAAGGGCATGGCCTCGAGATCGCGCTTGGGGGCACCGAGTTCGGTGGAGGCGATCTTGCGGTAGATGCCCTCGCGCAGCTCCGCGTCGGATGACTCGATGGTGACGCTCGCGGGGCAGATGCCGCGGAGCTGCCAATGGCGCAGGAGGGCCTCGCGGGTGATGGGGGTGAGTTTGATGTCGGTGCCGCGGCCGGCCATGTTGGTGGCGATCATGACCTGGCCGAGGAAGCCGGCGTTTTCGACGATGTGGGCTTCGCGCTCGTGCTGCTTGGCGTTGAGGATCTCGTGCTTGATCTGGTGGCGGCGGGCGAGCATGACGCCGAGGGTTTCGCTGCGTTCGACGCTGGTGGTGCCGACGAGGATGGGTCGGCCGACGTCATGGAAGGCCTTGATCTCGTCGGTGATGAACTCCCACTTGTCCTTGCCGGTGAGGAAGACCATGTCGTCGTAGTCGCGTCGGACGACGGGCTTGTTGGTGGGGATGCTGACGACATCGAGTTTGTAGATGTCGTGGAACTCCTGGGCCTCGGTGTCGGCGGTGCCGGTCATGCCCGCGAGGCGCTTGTACATCTTGAAGAAGTTCTGGATGGTGATGGTGGCGACGGTCTGCGTCTCCTGCTTGATGGGGACGCCTTCCTTGCACTCGCAGGCCTGATGGAGCCCGTCGGACCACTGGCGGCCCATCATGGGGCGGCCGGTGTTGACATCGACGATGATGATGCTGGGCTCGGTGCGGCCGGTGTGGGGATTCTCGGCGGGGCCGACGATGTAGTCCCGGTCGCGGGCGTAGACGACATGGGCGCGGAGGGACTGCTCGAGCAGGTGGGGCACATCCATGTTCTCGCCGACATAGAACGACCCGATGTTGGCGATGCGCTGGGCTTCGGCGATGCCGTCGTGGGTGAGGTGGCAGGATTTGCGTTCCATCATCAGTTCGAAGAACTGGGTGTGGCGCTTCTTGGCGGCCTCAAGCCCGGGGAGCTCGGCGCGGGCGGCGGCGAGCTGTTTGTCGAGATCGGGGATCTTGGCCTCGTCGCGGGCGTTGCGGATGTCGCCTTCGAGGCCCTTGGCGAGGCGTTTGCAGGCCTCGCAGGCATCGTCGGCGGCCTGGTAGGGCTTGTTCTTCTCGACGAGGTGGAGGGCGAGCTGGTTGGCGAGTTCGTAGCGGGGCTTCTCGTCGTGGGCGGGGCCGCTGATGATGAGGGGGGTGCGGGCTTCGTCGATGAGGATGGAGTCAACCTCGTCGACGATGGCGAAGTCGCGGCGCTTCTGCACCTGCTGCTCGGCGGAGCGCTTCATGTTGTCGCGCAGGTAGTCAAAGCCGAACTCGGCGGTGGTGCCGTAGACGACGTCGCAGCCGTACATGCGGCGCTTGACCTCCTCGCCCTGCATGTGCATGGGGTGGATGGCGCCGACGGTGAGGCCGAGGGCGTGGAAGAAGGGGAAGGTCCAGTCGCGGTCGCGCTGGACGAGGTAGTCGTTGACGGTGACGACGTGGACCCGCTTGCGCTCGATGGCGGCGAGATAGGTCGCGAGGGGGGCGACGATGGTCTTGCCTTCGCCGGTCTTCATTTCGGCGATTTTGCCCTGCGAGAGGACCATGGCACCGATGAGCTGGACATCAAAGGGGCGGGCGCGGAAGGGGGGGCGGCTCTCGGGATAGAGCTCGCGCACGGCGGCGTAGAACGCCGGGGGGATATCGACCTGCTGCCAGCCGGGGACGGGGCCGTTGCAGCCGGCCCATTCACCCTCGGGCTCGGCGGGTGGGGTGGCGTCCATCTGGGCGCGGAGCTGGTCGTAGACGGCGATCTGGGCTGGGGGGAGGCGGGCGGGATCGAAGGCGCGTTCGGGGTTGAAGACGTTGCGGACACCGACCGCGCGGTCCATAGCTTCGCGGGCGACGGCGAAGGCCTCGACCATGAGGGATTCGAGTTTCGCACCCTTGTCCATTCGGTCGCGGAACTCGGCGGTCTTGGCGCGGATCTGCTGGTCGGTGAGTTGGCGGACCTGCTCCTCGAGTTTGCCGGTGGCGTCGGCCCGGGTGAGGTAGCGCTTGACGAAGCGGTCGTTCCTGCTGCCGATGATCTTGTTCAGGATGGGACCGATCAGGGGGATATCTTGCTTGGACATGGTGGACCTTGAGAGCGGCGCGACCGACGGAGAACGCCGGATGGCGCGGAGGCGGGAGCAGAGTGAAACGCGGGTTGTTGACTGAGAACGCCCGGCGCAGAGGCCGATCCCCTTGAGGGGCGCGGCTCGTTGCGACTTTGGCGCGATGGAGGACCTGACCGATGGCCGGGCCGGGGGGGGAGGGGGGATCAGGCCAGGCAAGGGGGCGGCGGGAGCGCGATCAGCGCGAAGGGCAGGCGCCGGGGTCGATGGGCTTCCGCCGCGGACAGCGGCACAGCA
>JBQTIJ010000233.1:0-1869 GCA_052388255.1 Phycisphaerales bacterium | reverse complement strand
TCGAGGTCGAGGATGCACTCGTTGCTGGTTCCTTCGAGCGACTGTGTGACAATTGCGACTGCCTTCTGTTCTTCGATCGGAATCACTACGCGCAGCAGGTAACCCGCGACAGACTGCGGGAGGGTCTGCCCGATCAGGAAGTGGGTCAGAAAAGTCTTCTCGAAAGATTCGCCGATCGGTAAAGACACTCGATTGATGAATCGTGAGGCGATGCGAACGACCTTCGTAGGCTTCGCGGCATCCGAATACTTGGCCCAGAGTTCGGCCGCTTTGTGCTTGAGTTCATGCCATGTGCCGTACGGCTGCAATCGTGACACAGTGAAGCCATCGAGCCGGAACTGAACGACCCACTTCTCGTCTGCCGACCGCAAAATGACGCCATCGGGCCCGTCGTCCGTTGTCTGGGAACTCGCCCCTGCTTCGCTGGAGAAATGTAGCTGGGTGACGAACATCCGCCGTTCCTGTCTGGACGGGAACTCTGCGGCAAGCTCGTCGCAGGCCGACTTCAGAGCAGCGATCGTTGCATCAGCCGACTGCTCGACCCGGATGTCAATCAGGCCTTCAACAATTGGGGCTTTGGCGAGACTGGGCCAGCTGCTCATAATCATATCGAAGGGTTCCGTTGGGGTGCATCCATTGTATTCGAACGGTAGGGGACTGTGTCGAAGGGCGGCGCGAGGCCGCGGAATGGAGGACCTTGCTCACCGAAGAGGTCATCGGTGATCGCGGCGGGAGAGAACCCTGCTCGCACACTTGCCTTTGCCCTGCTCTGGCCTCGGTCGAACGGACCAAGACCGCCACGGTCGCGACCTGCCTCGATCCGATGCCTCCCTCCCCCCTTTCCCCAACACCGGCCGCACGGCTTACCCGTTCTCCTTCCGCGCTTTGTTCCAGCGCACTACCAGCCCCACCGTCGGACTTTCCGCCTCGTGGTAGGGCCGGGTCGTCCATCGCGGGTCCGTCCGGCGCCGCCGCTCCGCCTCCGATCGGCTCGGATCCGCATGCGCGCCGCGCATGGCATCAACCGCGCAACCGGCTTGGCAGTTCACTCGCGTCCGCTAAACTCAACCTCGCAAAGCGATGCGCTGTAACCGGCCGGCCCTGAGAGCTCCCCGGCCGGGTTTGCTATCGGCATTGTCAAAGATTGTCCGCAACCATCCTCTCCCCGTCAGTGTTGCAATCGCTCAAAAACGTGTGCCTCGGAGGACCGTCAGGGTTCGCGTACTCTCTCCCGTGCTACCCGCCTTGCTTCCAGCCCGGCCTCCCCCCTCGCAGCGACCCCTGCCTCTCTTGGCCTTCCCCTGCCACCCAAAGCATCCCGCGCTCCCCACTTCGGCAAGACTACACAACCCCCTCCCGCACATTCCCCAACGAGTCGCCCGATGATCAAGTACATCGGCTCCAAGCGCACCCTCCTCCCCGTCATCCTTGACGCCGTCCGTGGTGCCACGAATGCCCCGGCTCCGCAGTCGGTCATTGATCTCTTCTCCGGCACCTCCCGTGTCGGCCACGCGCTTAAGCGCGCCGGGTACCGCGTTCTCTCGAATGACCACAACGCCTACGCCGCGACCCTGGCCCGTTGTTATGTTGAGGCCGATGCCGCGGATGTCCTCGCGAGTGCCACCACGCTCGTCGGCGAGTTCAACCGTCGCCTCCGCGGCGGGTGGAACGCGCCCGGGTACTTCACGCAGACGTTCTGCATCAAGTCCAGGTTCTTCCAGCCCGCCAACGGGGCACGGATCGACGCGGTCCGCGAGGCCATCGCGGCCAAGGGGCTGGAGCCGGAACTTGAAGCGGTCATGCTCGTGGCCCTGATGGAAGCGGCGGACCGGGTGGATTCGACGACCGGCCTCCAGAGGGCGTATCTCA
>JBQTIJ010000232.1:0-2040 GCA_052388255.1 Phycisphaerales bacterium | reverse complement strand
TGAACTCGCCTGGAGCCGATTCTGCGAAGTGGCCGGGATCTCGCGAGAGACACTCGAGTCACGCCGCAGCGCCGTCATCCTCGAAGTCGCCTCCGCCGCAGCATCGCTGAACGAGACCGAGCGCCGCAAGCGCCAACAGGCCGAAGAGGCGCTGGCCCGGAGCCGCACGGTATCCATCGAAGTCGCCACGGCCGACGTGCAGCAGAAGATCGCCGAGGAACTGCGGCCGCATGTGCTGCTGCACCAGGTGAGCGACGAGGTCGCCTTCGCCTTCCAGTCACTGGTCGATCGGCAGGGGCAGGGGCTGGTCGATGCGGAGGCGATTCCGGGGCTGCGCGTCTTTGACTCCGCCGGGCGCGACTACCCCCTCGACAGCGCGACCGTGTCCATCGACCGGCGCACCTTCCCAGGGCCGTTGCGTTCAGATGCACCCCTCAACGTCGCTGTGCGCGGCGTCACCACCCACATCGTCGGCACCCTCCGAAAGACCTACACCGACGAGAACGAAACCGCGCGCAGGAACGAGCTCGCCGCCCGCGGCCTGCCAAGCGGCAAGGCCGACCCAGGTGGATATCGCCCGGGTGATCGCGCGGGGAGATCGGGGATCGAATACTCCGCCGAGTTTGAGCTGCGCGGGCAACGCGGGACAGAGACCATCCGGCTCGACAGCGAAGAGACCCTGCGCACGCCCCCACGGCCGGGGGATGATGTGCGACTGACGATCGACGCGATGCTGCAGGCCCGAGTTCTGGCGCTGCTCGACCCGGTCGCCGGCCTGACAGTGGTGCAGCCGTGGCACGACAACCGTTTCGGCGAAGGGATCGGCCCGGGAAGCCCGCTCGCGGCCTCGGTGGTGGTGCTCGACGTCGACACCAGCGACATCCTCGCCATGGTCAGCACGCCCACGGTGACGCGCGAGCAGTTGGCCACCCAAGGTGCGGAGCTCGCCGCGGACGCCGTGGGTGCCGCGCTTGTGAACAAGTGCATCAACCGGGCCTATCCGCCGGGGTCGATCGTGAAGCCGCTGGTCTTCTGCGCCGCGGCTTCGGCCGGCGTCATCACGCCGCAGACACGGATCCCCTGCAATGGGCACCTCTTCGAGAACCAGCCGGAGCGGTTCCGGTGCTGGACCTTCAAGCAGTTCAAGACCAACCACAACGTCTTGCTCGGGCACGATCCGGATGGCTCGGATGCGATCATGGGCTCATGCAATATCTTCTTCTACTCCCTTGGGCGCTCCCTCGGGCCACGGGCGCTCGTCGAGTGGTATGGCCGCTTCGGTGTCGGGAGCGGCGAGGGTGTCGCCCACCCGCGGCTGGGCATCGGCCCCCACTACCGGGGCATCGCCGGTGAGCCGAGCGGATCGACAAGTCTGAGCGAGGCCACCCTCATGGGTATCGGCCAGGGACCACTCGCCTGGACCCCGCTGCACGCGGCCGACGCATACGCCACGATCGCACGCGGCGGAGTGCGGATCCTGCCCCGGGTGCGGGCTGGCCAGCCCCCGACGGTGATCGACCTGCAGATCAACCGCGCGGCATCGGCCGTGGCGCTCGATGGCCTGCGAAGGGCCGTGAGCGAAGAACGCGGCACAGGGCATCACATCACGTTCATGGACGACGCCGGGAATGCCCGGAAGGAGAACATCTTCAACACCGAGGGCATCACGGTGTGGGGCAAGAGCGGCACCGCCGACGCCCCCGCAATCCTGATGACCGAGGTTGAAGACGACGGCACAACCACAGTGGTGCGCGGGCCGGACGGTGCAGCCCTCAACCTTCGAGACGGGGATCACGCGTGGCTGGTCTGCATGGCAGGGCGGGCTGCGGAGGGGCGGCCGCGGTTTGCCATCGCGGTGTGTGTCGAGTATGGCGGCTCAGGGGGCAAAGTGGCCGGACCGATCGCCAACCAAGTGATCAAGGCGCTCGTCGCCGAGGGATACTTGTGATGACCCGGCGGCTTGATCGACAACGCGGCTCAACAATGCACACTTGAAGCGTTCCCTTGTTCAACGCTACCTCGGCCCGGACGCCTCGATCG
>JBQTIJ010000231.1:0-4575 GCA_052388255.1 Phycisphaerales bacterium | reverse complement strand
GGTGCTGAACGGGCACGGGTCGTTCACGGCACCGGAAGAGGTCTTCTGCGACGGTGCCCGGGGGGCCGAGAAGATCCACGCCGACAAGGTCATCATCGGGACCGGGACTACGCCCTCGCGCCCCCCGAATGTCACCTTCGACGGCGAGGTGATCATCACCAGCGACGAAGTGCTGAAGATGGCCCGTCTGCCCCGGACGATGATCATCGTGGGCGGCGGCGTCATCGGCACGGAGTATGCCTCCATGCTCGCCGCGCTCGGTGTCCGGGTGACCTTGATCGAAGGGCGGCCTCGGATCCTTGATTTCATCGATCCAGAGATCGGCGAGGCGCTGCAGTATCACCTGCGCCAGGCGGGTGTGACGCTGCGCGTGGGCGAGAAGGTGGTGTCGATCAAGAGGGTCGAAGCCCCAAAGGGTGCCCGCTCCGAGAAGTCGCATGTCGCCGAGGCCACGCTGGAGTCGGGCAAGACGATCGTCGGGGAATGCCTGATGTACGCCATCGGGCGCCAGGGTGCCACTTCCACGCTCAACCTTGCCGCCGCGGGGCTTTCGGCTGATGACCGTGGGCGGATCAAGGTCAACGAGCATTACCAGACGGCGGTGCCCAACATCTACGCGGTGGGGGACGTGATCGGCTTCCCCGCGCTCGCCTCAACCTCCATGGAGCAGGGGCGGGCGGCGGCGCTGCACATGTTCGGGCATCCGCACGAGACCATCCCGGAACTGATCCCCTATGGCATCTATTCGATTCCCGAGATCTCGATGGTGGGGTGGACGGAGGACCGCCTGACCAAGGAGGCGGTGCCGTATGAGGCGGGGATCGCGCAGTACCGGGAGATCGCGCGCGGGCAGTTGCTGGGTGATTCGATCGGGATGCTCAAGCTCCTGATTCATGCAGATTCGCACGCCCTGGTCGGCGTCCACGCCATCGGCACCGGAGCGACAGAACTCATCCACATCGGGCAGGCGGTGATGGCCTTCAAGGGCACGGCCGAGTACTTCGTGAACACGGTCTTCAACTACCCGACGCTGGCCGAGTGCTACAAAGTCGCGGCCTACAACGGGCTGAACAAGCTCCGCCACACTTGAGCCGCGCCGGGCTCATCGGCTCCTACGCTCGGTCGCCATGCCTCCTGCCAAGCGCAAGAAGAGTGAACCCGCGCCCGAACCTGCCGCGGGCGGGCCTTCTGCGGCTGAAGGCGATGGTGGTGATGCTGGGGCACCAGCGAGGGTGAACACGGCGGTGCTCGACCTCGGCGGGGTGCAGGGGCAGGCGCGGGCAATCAGCGTGCTGCGCACGGCCATTGGCTCAGGCCGCATCCACCATGCGTGGATCTTTCATGGTCCGGCGGGGGTGGGGAAGTTCACCACGGCGTGCGCGTTCGCGGCGGAGGTGCTGGGCGTGCCCCCCGCGCGGCTGCGGGCACACCCGGATTTCCATGTCGTGCGCAAGGAACTGGCGCTGATCTCGCGGGTCCCTGAGGTCCGCCGGCGCAAGCTGACGAACATCCCGCGCGATGTGCTGCTGGAGTTCTTGGTCGAGCCGCTGACGCTCTTCGCGCACCAGCCCGGCGCGGGGCCGGTGAAGAAGGTGTTTGTGGTGGACGAGGCGGAGATGCTCGATGTCTCCGGGCAGAACACGCTGCTCAAGGCCCTTGAGGAACCGCCCGCGGGGTCGCTCATTATTCTGGTGACGAACGACGAAATGGTGTGTCTGCCGACGATCCGCAGCCGCGCACATCGCGTCGGCTTCCAGACGCTCGATCGAGAGTCGATGGCGCGGTGGGTCTCCGGCGCGGGAGTGCGGATGGACCCTGTACGGCGCGAGTGGCTGATCACCGCCGCGGACGGGTCACCCGGCGCGTTCATGAACGCCGCGGCGAGCGGTCTTTACGAGTGGCATGAAGCGCTCGAGCCCAAACTGGCCCAGGCCGACCGGGGTACCCCGCCCTTTGATCTTGGCTCGGCGATGGCAGCGCTCGTGGATACACGAGCGGCGGCGACGGCCAAGGAGACGGCCAACGGCAGCAAAGAGGTCGCAAACCGGATGTGGGCCCGGCGGATGTTTGAGTTTCTGGGCCGTCGCTACGGGGCGAAAGTGCGCGATCCGGGTGCTTCGCCCGCGGCCCGGGCGGCGGCGGTGCGGGCGATTCACCTGCTCGATCGGGCCGAGATGCAGATCGACGCCAACGTGCGCTTCCCGGATGTGGTGGAGAACTTCGTGGCTCAGGTGGGCGCGGGCACGGCGGGCGCACGCTGACGTGTCGGCTTATTCGCGCCCGGTGTCGGCCCGGGGTGGATGGAAGAACGCGACAAAGAGCACCATGACCACCGCGGCGAAGAGGGCGGAGACCACCCAGACCTGCTGCCAGTTGAGCCCAAGCGCGGGGGAGGTGGCATGCTCGACGAGTTTGCCGACGGCGAACGCGCCGAAGCCGAGCCCAAGCCCCTGCGTCACCAGAACGAGGAACCCCTGTGCCTGCGAGCGGAGTTCAGGCGGGGCGACGCGGTTGACGTAGATGAACCCGGTGACGAAGAAGAAGTCGTAGCAGATGCCGTGGAGGAGAATGCCCACGATGATGGGGACAGCACCGCCGTCAGAGGCACTGGTCGCAAAGAGCCCGTACCGCACGCCCCACGCGAGCATGCCGATGGCGAGCATCCACTTGACGCCGAGCGAGCGGAAGAGCAGCGGCATCAGGAGCATGAAGACGATCTCGGACATCTGCCCGCTCGACATGGCGAGCATGGTGTTCTCGGTGATGACCGTTGAGGCGAACTTGTACGCGTTGGAGTAGTACGCCGCGAGCGGGATGCAGAGGAGGAGCGATGCCGCGATGAAGACGGCGTATCCGGGGCGGGCAAAGAGGCGGAGCGAATCGAGCCCGAGGATCTCACGGACCGAGATGGCCCGGCCAGCGGCGGGGGGCGGCGCGTGGGGGAGCGTGAGGGAGTAGAGCCCGAGCAGGATGGCCGCCCCGCCGGCGATGAAGAACTGGGCGGGTGAGCGGGTCCCTTCCTCGATCCAGGTGAAGGCGAGACTTACACCTCGGGTGATGGTCGCGCTGATGGTGATGCTGCCGCCCACGACGATGTTGCCGACGATCCACCCGATGGTGCCGAAGACGCGCACCACCGGGAACTGCGTCTCGGCCGAGCGGAGGGCGCGGAACGCCAGTGAGTTGCTGAGCCCGAGCGTGGGCATATAGCAGAGCATGTGCAGAAGCAGGAGGAGCACAAAGGGGTGCGTGAAACCCGCGGCCTCGGGCGTCTCGGCCGGTTGGTTGGCCCACGCGACCACGGGCGGAATCGCCAGCATGACCGCGCCCCCAGCAAGGTGAAGCACCGAGAGCACGCGCTGGGTCGCGAAGAACCGATCCGCAATGATGCCGATGAAGAAGGGCGAGATCACGGCGGCGATGGGCCCGACGGTGTAAGCCCACCAGCCGAGCGCGCCGATCCGCTGCTCGCTCATCCAACTGGTCATCGAGACGTAGTACGCCCCCCAGACGAAGAACTGCAGGAACATCATCACGCTCAGTCGAGCAACGACACCGGTTGTGCCGGGCGTTGGATCAAGCGCGGTCCCGGCTGGGTGAGGGGCGGACATGGGAACAAGCTCCTTGACCGGCGGGGTGCCGTGGCTGACTACACCGAGGCGACCGTGCGAGCGCGAAGGTGAACGAGATGCGCGACGCCAGAGCAGCGCCCCACCGGGGGAATCTACCGCGATTGCCCTCCGTTGACAAATCCGACGATCGCTGGCCAGGTGCCATCCCCCTCCGCCCATCGCAGAACGCCGTGCGGGTCGATGACCACTGGGCCCAGCGGAGGTGAAGGGACCACGATGATGGCGCAGCGATCAAACGCCGCGGCGAGCCGCTCCGGCGCTGGGCTGCCCGGGATGCACGCCGCGGTGGCGAGGCCATCGGCGATGCCCCCGAGGGGCGCGACCACGGTGGCCGCGACTCCTCCCGCCGTGCCAAGACCGGTGGCGGGGTCGAGGATGTGGCTGTAACGGCGGCCCCCGATCTCCACATACTGCTCCCGGTCACCTGACGTAGAGACGCAGGTGTTGGCGAGTTCAAGGACCATCGTCGTGGGCCCGGTTCCGGCCATCACCGCCACCCGCCACCCGCCGGTACCGGGGGGCGGCTCACCGACAGCGATGTCGCCCGCCAGGGCTACAAAACCGCGCGGGCAGTCGAATCGGCGAAGCACCGCGACCCCCTCCGCGGCGGCGAGTCCTTTGCCGATTCCGCCGAGATCAAGCTGCATATTCGGTCGCGCAAGAGTGGCCCATGGGCGGCCGGTGTGCGGGTCGCGCGCGATCATGATGAGTTCTCGGCCGCACCGCGCGCGGGCGGTCTCGATTTCGTTATCCGTGGGGAGGCGGCCGCTCTTTCTTGCTGCGCGCCAAAGGGATGCGCAAGGTCCGAGCGAGATATCAAAGCGCCCGTTGGTGGCGGCGCTGAGCATCGCGGCGCGCTCGAACGTCGCGAAGAGGTCCTCGCTCACTTCGTGCGCGGTCCCGCTCGGGGCTGCGCAGAGCCGGTTCACCTCGCTCCCCGGGC
>JBQTIJ010000230.1:0-6335 GCA_052388255.1 Phycisphaerales bacterium | reverse complement strand
GGAGGCCCAGGCCGTCGCCATCGACGATGTCGATCAGGCCCAGGATGCCTCGGTCATCAAGCTTGTCAACGACTTGCTGCTCGAAGCCGTCGCCCAGCGGGCCACCGACATTCACATCGAGCCCTATGAGCGTGAACTCGCCGTCCGCTACCGCATCGACGGCGTACTCGACCGCGCCAACACACCCGCAACCATCCAGCGCTTCGCCGCCGCCATCGTCAGTCGCATCAAGATCATGGCGAACCTGAACGTCGCGGAGCGGCGACTCCCGCAGGACGGCCGCATCACCTTCCGCGCCGCCAAGCATGAGCTTGACCTGCGCGTCTCCATCATCCCCATGCTCTTTGGCGAGGGCGTCGTCATCCGCGTCCTTGACAAGGGCGTGGCCCGGATGGACCTGACCACCCTCGGCATGCCCGAGCATGTCCTCCGCCCATGGCTCGATCTCATCCAGCGGCCCCACGGCATCCTCCTCGTCACCGGCCCCACCGGCAGCGGCAAGAGCACCACCCTCTACGCCTCGCTCAACCGCATCGCCGGCGATGATGTGAAGGTCATCACCGTCGAGGACCCGGTGGAATACCACGTCCCCGGCGTGAACCAGATCCAGACCCACGCCCAGGTCGGCCTCGATTTCGCCACGGGCATGCGTGCCATCCTCCGCCACGACCCGGACGTCGTCATGATCGGTGAGATCCGCGACCGCGAGACCGCACAGACCGCCGTGCAGGCCTCCCTCACCGGCCACCTTGTGCTCAGCACCCTCCACACCCACGACGCCCCCAGCGCCACCACCCGCCTGCTCGATATCGGGGTCGAGCCCTACCTCGTCGCCTCCTCCGTCGAGGGCATCCTCGCCCAGCGCCTCGTCCGCCGCGTCTGCGACGCCTGCGCCGCCCCGCTGATCCTCGACGCCCACCAGCGCGCCGCACTCCCGGCGGATCTCAACCTTCCTGAAGGCGCGGCCCTCCGCCACGGCCGCGGCTGCAAGGCCTGCCGCACCACCGGCTATCGCGGCCGGCTCGGCATCTATGAACTCATGCGCATCAGCGACGAAAGCCGCGAACAGATCACCACCCGCCAGAGCAGCAACGTCATCGCCCACGCCGCCACCCGCGCCGGCACGCTCTTCACCCTCAAGCAGGATGGCTACGCAAAAGTCCGCGACGGCATGACCACCGTTGAGGAAGTCGTCCGCGCCATCGCGGGCTGACCCTCCGTGGCGAACCCCACCCGGAAGAGGCGTGCCGACCATCCGCCGCCGGCCCCGGGGTGCATCCATGTCACGGGACTTGCTGTTGCTCGTTAGGGGCTCGGTGCGCGGTCCTCTCTCCCCTGCAGATGCCCTCCCGGCCGCCCCGGCCCATAGCTCTGGGCAAGGCCCGGCCCAAGTCCCTACGATCACGAGTCTCTTGCGGGTGTAGCTCAGTGGTAGAGCGTCAGCCTTCCAAGCTGAACGTCGAGGGTTCGATTCCCTTCGCCCGCTTTCTAGGATACCTCGATGAACGCCAGAGTTAGGCGTACCGATCCGCGTTGGATCGTGCGGCGGAATAAGCCCTGCAACCCGGTAACTACCGGATTGAGGCCCGCCTATGAATCCCAACGCCCTCCCCGACACCCGCTCCGCGCCCCGTCGAATCCCGTCCTACCGCCGACACCGCCCGAGCGGTCAAGCCGTCGCCACCTTCGGTGGGCGCGATTTCTACCTCGGAGCCTTCGGCTCGAAGGCGAGCAAGGCGGAGTACCGGCGTCGGCTGGCCGAATGGCTCGCCGCTGGAAGCCCGACGTACACCGCGCCCGAGCCGTCGGCCCTCACTGTGAACGACCTCATCCTCCGGTACTGGAAGCACGTCAAGGCGTACTACCGCCCGGAGACGCGGGAGGGCACGATCGCCCCGACGCTCCGCCGGTTGCGGAAGTTGTACGGCCCGACGCTGGCGACAGAGTTCGGCCCGCTGGCGCTCAAAGCGTTCCAGCGTGCCTTGCTGGATGAACGGATCGCGCTGGCCGATCCGAAGGCTCCGCCGCACCGCCTTTCGCGGCCCTACATCAACCGGGCGCTCCAGTGGGTGCGCCGGCTGTTTCGCTGGGCGGTCGGTGAGCAACTGATCCCACCGGGTGTCCTGCAAGCCCTGCAAGCCGTGGACGGGCTGAAAGTCGGGCGAACCGATGCCCCGGAACCTCCGCCCGTGCGCGCCGTCGCCGATGCTGTGGTGGAGACGACGCTCCCACACCTCTCCACCGTGGTTGCCGACATGGTTCGCCTCCAGCGCCTCACGGGCATGAGGCCGGGCGAAGTGTGCCGCATGACGACGGGCGAGATTGACACCACGGGCGAAGTGTGGCTCTACCAGCCCCGCGAGCACAAGACGGCGCACTTCGGGCACTCCCGGAGCGTGCCCATCGGCCCGAAGGCTCAGAACATCGTTCGGCGGTATCTGCGGCAGGAACTCGCGGAACCGATCTTCTCGCCCCGCGCTTCAGACATGGAGCGGCGTCTCCGCGAGCGAGAGGCCAACCAAACGCCCTTCACCCCATCCCGGCTCCGACGTGACGCCGAGCGGGCTCGCAAGCCCCGCCGACGGCTGAATGATCGGTACACGACAACGAACTACGCTCAGGCGATCCGCCGGGCGTGCGATGATGCCGGAGTGCCCCGCTGGACGCCGAACCAACTCCGGCACTCGAAGGCGACGGAACTCCGCAAGCGGTTCGGGCTGGATGCTGCGGGCGCGGTGCTCGGGCACTCGAAGTTGGAGACGACCCAAATCTACGCGGAACGGGCAACGGAACTTGGCGCGAAGGTGGCGCTGGCAACGGGGTAAACCATGCAGGATGCAACGATTATGGAAGCGACGTACTTGGAACTCGAAGCGGGGTTGGATGCGTTCGTTGAAGCCGTTTCCGACCTCCTGACTGCCGAGCGCATCGCTCAGGAGTGCGAAATCGCCACGCCCGGCGGGCTTACGTCGCTCGCGCGCGCCAAGTGGGCTCGACTTCGGGCGCTCGAAGGCGAGTCGCTTCGGGCATGGATCGGCGCGGAGGTTGAACGCGCCCATTCGACGATCCTCGCGGCGTGCGAGCGGATCGGGTGCGTGTTCCCGGAGGATCAACCCGAGGCTGTTCGCCGAGCCGTCGGGTTGGCGGGACGGGTTGCGGACAGCCTTCTCACGGTGGCGAGCCGCGCAGACCTCCGACGGATGGCCCCGACGCTTCTGGACACGCTGGAGGGGCTGTGCAAGGCTCTGGAACCGCTTGAAGCAGCGCCCGCACCATCGCCCCGTTGGTCGAAGGATGAACTCATTGCCGCAACAGCCGGGCCGGGTGTCCGGGAAATCTCCGACAACACGCTACTCCGGGTGCTCCGTCATGCGGGGCTGCGCGGAACGCGCGGCAAGAAGGGCCGATCATTTGGACGAACCGAACTGCAACGGCTGATCGACGCGGCTCCCGACGCGATCACGAATGAGGCGGAGAGGTGCGTTCGAGCATGGACCGCGCTCCTCAACCGGACGGGCTGACCGCTAGCGATCATCGCCAGCATCATCGCCAAGTCGGCGAAGATAATCGCAATGCTCGCCAACCAGCGACGGCGCTCTTGCCGTTGTTGAACTCGGGTCGAAACTCCTCGCATGACGGCGCGAACGCGCGCCGAGAGACGCGAGGATGCCATGCCAATCGACCCGACCCGCGAGGAACTTCTCACACTCTCCCAAGCGACGAAGTGTCGGCTTTGGCCGAGCCGTCGGCGCGGCAAGCGCCCGCACGTCGCCACGATCCACCGATGGGCGTCGGCTGGGTGCTCAGGCGTTCGGCTCGAAACCGTGAGTGTCGGCGCAACGCGATGCACGTCGGTTGAGGCGATCGTCCGCTTTCTCGAAGGCGTGACGCGAGCCCGGAGCGGCGCGGGTGTCCCCGCGCCTGAGTCCCGCCGCGTGGTGACATCGCGCGCTCGCACGGTGGAGCGGGAACTTGTGAGCGAAGGGCTCTGAACAAAAGGCCCGCCCGTCGGCATGGTTGGCACTGTTGCCGACGCCGGGCGATGGAGGTGCAGCATGGTAGCGGACCACGATCGGCAGGATGCCCAACGACCGGACCCGAGAGTTCTCGAAGCGCTCGCAGCGCACGATCGCGGATGGAGCCTGACTCCGCTTGATGGGAAGCGCCCTCGCTTGAAGGGCTGGCAATCCCACCAGCATCGCCCGATCCGTCAAATGGTTGAGGCATGGGCGCGATCGAACAACGTCGGTGTTCGCACGGGCCAACCGTCGGGCGTGATCGTGCTGGACGTGGACGCGCGGACGCTGCCTCCCGAACTCGCGTGCATCGTGACTCCGACGGTGCGCACGGGCAAGGGAGGGTTTCACCTCTACTTCGTCGCGCCGAAGGAGCCGGTGCGGAACTCGGCGAAGACGATTCACCCCGCGATCGACGTTCGCGGTGATGGTGGCCAAGCCGTGCTCGCGGGCGGAGTTCACCCAGAGACGGAGCGGCGATACGAGTGGTCGCCGGGCCGGAGTCCGACCGACGTTCCGCTTGCGCCGTTCGATGCACTCCCGGAACCGTGGCGGGCGAGGATGCTCGGCTCGGAACCCGCGCCGAGCCCCGAGCCCGATCAAACGCCGGAGCCCGACGCGATTCGTCCGGCCCGGACGGCATCCCCGCGTGCCCTTGCGGCGCTCGCGGGCGAAGCGGACGCCGTGGCACGCGCAGTAGAAGGCGCTCGAAACCACACGCTCAATCGTGCCGCGTTCAATCTTGGCACACTCATCGGCGCGGGCGAACTCTCGCGGCGCGATGCTGAGGAAGCCCTCATGGGCGCGGCCCAAGTGTGCGGGCTTCCCGACGACGAGGCGAGCGCAACCATTCGCTCAGGGCTTGACGCCGGAGAGAAGCACCCGCGCCCGCCGTCGGATCGGTTCAACGGAACACGCAACGCCGATGCGCCGCAGGCCCCTGACCGGACGAAGGCTCTGGACCTCCTCCGCCGTGCGCTGCCCGGCATCCCCGTGGCGCGGATCGTGAAGCGCGGCGGGGATCGCGCCGACTTCGACCTCCTCACGACCGATGGGCGCGCTGTGCAACTTGGCGACGCGAAGGCGGTACTTGATCCGGTGCGCGTGCAAGCCGCGATCGCGGACGTAGTGGGCATCGTGATCCGCCCGCGCGTGCGGAAGGAATGGAGGCCGATCGCTCAGGCGCTCTTCGACCTTGCCGAGCCGAGCGACGAAGGCGACACAGAGGCGAACCAGACGCGGGGATGGTTGGCCGTGCTGGGGGGTGGCGCTGATGCAAAGCGCGTGGACCTCACCGACAGCGCCGCGCTCGCCCGGTATCTCCATGATCGGTGTCCGTGCATCGTCCGTGGAAGCGACCAGCGGCTCTACGCCCACGTCTACGGCGTCGCCGACGCCCTCCGGCGCGACATGGCGCTCCTCATCGGCGAGCGTGAACTACGCCGACGGCTGACCCGACTCGGGTTTGAGGCGTTCCAACTCTCCGCCCGCACCGACGAACCCCGCTTCAAGGGTCGGGTGTTGAAGGGCCGGTTCCTGCGCTCTCCCGTCGGGTTCGACGCGGAGGAAGCCCCCCCATGACCCCTTTTCGCTGCGGCACGCCCGGCTCGCTCTGAGCGTCCTCCCGAGTCCCCACTCAAAACAGAGAGATTCTCAGAAACAGCGGGGACAGCGGGGACACGGGGACAAGCCGGTATCGGTGGGCGATTCGGAGTGTCGGTGGTGGTGACAACGCGGGGACGAACGGGGACAATCGAGCATGGCAGGAACGGCCCTTCACAACTCCGAGCAACCCGCCCCACGTCGCCGCGCGTCTACCCGTGGAACGCGCCCAGTCTCGAAGGCGCTCGAAGCGATGCTCTCGCTCCCGGTGACGGTTGACGACGCGGGCGAGCCCGTGAGCCGGGCGGAACAGATCGCCGCGCGGTTGGTGGAACTCGCCACCGACCCGGACCCGTCGGTGAGTCTCCGCGCGATCAACATGCTGATGGAGCGCGTCGAAGGGCGTCCCAGCCCGACGGAGGGACTGGTCGAAGCGTCGGAGGTGCAAGCGACATTCGACCGCGCCATCCGCATGTTCCTGAACTTCGTGCCGGAGGATCGGCAGCCGGAAATGCTCGAAGCGGTGGACCGCGTGCTGACCGGGTAGCGATCCCGCTCGCCCCCATCCTGACCGCCTCGCACCGATGCGATTACACTTGCCCATCGGCGGAGCGGCGTAGCCCCGCCGACGCGGTTCATTCCCGGAGGCCCGACCCGAGTTCAACCACGGCTGCCCGAAGGCAGCCAACATCCCGACGACGCGCAAGCGTCAAACTG
>JBQTIJ010000229.1:0-1945 GCA_052388255.1 Phycisphaerales bacterium | reverse complement strand
GTCCGGCAAGCCCATCCCGGCGGGGGTCATCGATACCGGCGGGTTCGCCAAGAAGGACCGCATCACGCACCGAATCGAGATCACGGAGATCCCGCAGGTGAACGCGACCTGCGCCCGCCTTCTCAAGAAGGCCTTCGACCTCGACGCCGCACCTTGAGGCATGGCCCGTACCGTTGCGCTCGCAGCCATGCTCTCGATCGCCATCCGCGAGTACGCCTCTTTCTTCCGAACGCCCCTCGGGTGGGTGGTCGTTGCGCTCTTTGCGTTCCTCTCGGGCGTGACGTTCGTCTCCGGCGTGCTCGTGCCGGGTGAGCCCGCATCGCTCCGCATCTTCTTTGCCGAATGGTGGGGCCTGCTCGTCATCGTCTGCCCCGCTATCTCCATGCGCCTCCTGAGCGAGGAACTCCGCACTGGCACCCTCGAACCGTTGCTCACCTCGCCACGCTCGGAAGTCGCCGTCGCCCTTGGCAAGTACGCCGCGGCGGTCGCCTTCTTCGCGACGACGCTCGCTCCGACACTGCTCTTTGTCGCCACCATCGGAGCGCTCTCCCGCCCGGAGTTTGGACCGATCATCTCCGGGTATCTCGGGCTGCTGCTGCTCGCCTCGTTCTATCTTGCTGCGGGGTTGTTGGTCTCCGCCCTGACAGCGAGCCAGACGCTGGCGTTCTTGGGCACGCTCTTCGCGTTGCTGCTCCTTGAGTTCGGGCCTGCCCGGGTGGCGGAGTTCCTCCCCGCGCCTCTTGATCGCCTGGTCACGGGGTTCTCTGCGAACGCCCGCATGGGCGATTTCGCCAAGGGCATCATCGACCTCGAGCATGTTGGGTATTTCATCGCCGGCTCCGGGTGGCTGGTCGCCATGACGGCTCTCTCGCTGCGCATCCGGAGGTGGCGATGAGCACCGTGACCCCCGCGCCGGCCACACCCGCCGAGAACCCCGCGCCGCGCGGCGATCTTCGCCCGCGCCTCGCCGCTCAGGCGGCCGTGATGGTCTTCGCCCTTTCCATGCTCTTCGCGCTGCTGGGCATCCTTGCCCCGCGCATCCCGGCCCGGATCGACGTCACCTCAACCCGCGAACACCGGCTCTCTGCCCGTACCACGGCCGTGCTCGCGAGCGTCAAGTCGCCCATCGATCTCGTGATCGCGGGGGACCTCGCCTCCATGGTCCCTGCGGACCGCCGGCGGCTGCTCGATCTTATCGCCACCTTCGAGCGGGCATCCACGCTCGTGCAGCCGATCGTCATCGATACGGGCGCCGCCGATGGGCTCAAGCGATACGACGAGTTTCTCGCCAGACTCGCCGAGGGCGCTGGCCCGCAGGTGGACGCGCAGGCCGCACTCGTGCGCGAGGCCATCGCCGCCGCAGAGTCTGCCGCGACACGGCTCGACGCCGTCTCGACCGCGCTCGATGGGCTCCGCGACGCCGCCGCGAGCGAGCAGGGTGCACCGCGGTCCACCCCGGAGGCCCGTGAGCGGTACCGCACCTTCTGGAACAGCCAGAGCGCGGCCGCACGCACCCTCGCGGCCGATACACGGACGGCCATCAACAAGGCCCGCGAGACACTCGGCGTGGTCGCTCCGCCCCTTCCCGTGCCCGCGGTCGATGAAGCGGCCCGCGGGCTCGCCGCCCCGATGTCCACACTCGCCACCGGCTTCAGCGTGCTCGCTCGCTCTCTTGACCAGTTCATCGCCGAACCCGCGAGCGAAGGTTCCGCGCGCGACCGTGCCCGCGCCCTCGCCGCCGAACTGACCGACGACCGGGACCGCGCCGCCCGCGCCGTGGCGAAGATCGACCGCCTTCCTCCGCTCCCCATCCTCTCGGTCGCTCGCGCCATCCAGCGGCAGCGCGCCGTGCTGCTCATCGACCGATCCGTCGCGGGAACGGTGACGGCCCTCGAGACCGATGCCATCATGCCCATCGGCGCGGGCGCCTCTGGCGGTGACCACC
>JBQTIJ010000228.1:0-9597 GCA_052388255.1 Phycisphaerales bacterium | reverse complement strand
CACCTTCGGCGTGGTCAACCTCAGCGACCGACCGGCGCTCTCCTACGCCGAAGACCCTGCTTCCACAACCCGGGCCGGCGCCGCCGCGGATCTCTCGGCCGCCCTTCCCCGTTCGATCGCCCCCGTGGTGGGCGTGCTTCCCGCTGGGCCCGGCACCGACGCGGCCCGAATGCGCGTCCGCGTCGGTGGCCGCGTCATGGACCGCGCTGTCGTCGCCGCGCCCGTCGCCGCCGGGCCCGGGGTCGGTCTCGGCCCGCTCAAGAGCGATCTCACCATGCCCGCGTGGCTCGCCGCCTGTTCAGCCACGACCAACGACCCGCTCCCCGGCGCAGGGGCCAGCGCCCCATCCGCCGCTGAGCCGGGCTGGAGTTCCGCCGCCACGCTCCTCCGCCGCACCATCGGCCCGAGTGATGCCCCGGCACCCGGGCTCCGCGAGTGGGTCCTCTATATCGAGTCCACCCGTCTAGACGAAGCGCTGACCGACCCCTCCGCCCACGATTCCCCCGCGCCCGCGGACGAGGTGCGCGTCTGGCTCGGGCCATACTCGGGCGCCGATCGGCCCCCGGTCGTCGTTCTCACCATCCCTGAGCGCGGCCCCTGCACCATGGTCGATCCCCAGGGAGTCGTCACCACCATCGATGTCGAGCGCGTCACTCGACCCGGCCGCTGGTCGGCGTGGGTCCTCATCCCCGCCCGCGCCATCGACCGCGAACAACGCCTCCGCATCGGGCTTGAGCGCACCGATCCCCGTGGCGTACACACCGGCTGGCCTCGGGCCATGATGCCCTTTCAGACCGAGCCCGCCCGCGCCGTGATCGACCTTTCCAGTTGGTGAACCGCCGCGCTTCCCGCGCCCCGATCATCAGCCAGCCCGCTCGAGAACCTCGACGACCGTGTACTGATCAAGGTTCAGGTAGACCTGCTCGCCATCGTCCTTCCGCAGCACCAGCCGATCAAGCCACAGCTTGTCGTCCTTGGCGTGGGCATACCACGACCCAGTCTTGCTCTGCTCATACCGCTCGACCGTCCCCTCGGAGGTCGTGGTCATGGTCGAGTTGTTCACCGGGCGCGGCACCTGCTGCGTCACGCGAACTCGGCTGCCGGGGGCATAGCGGGTAGGGTTCGACATAGCCGCCAACTCTATGCGCGGGCACTCACGCCCCGGGCATGGGCCATTGCTTCGATCCGCTCCGCCGCCACTCGCGCACCATCCTCTCCGGCCAGCGCAGCGCCCATGGCGCGGGCCCGGGCAGCGCACCCCGGGTCATCAAGCACCTGCCGCAGAGCCCGCGCCAACCGGACCGGCGTGACGGCGTGAAAGTGCAAGGTGTCGGAAACGCCCAAGCGCTGACACCGAGCCGCGTTGTCAAACTGGTCGTACGCAACCGGCGTGATGAGTGTCGGCCGACCCGCCCGTAGCCCCTGGGCCGTGGTGCCGATCCCCCCGTGATGAACATTCACGCTCCCGCGCGGAAAGACCATCGAGTACGGCGCGTACGTGAACGTCCGCACCCCGGGCGGGAGTTCCGCTGGCGAGGGCAGAAACTCGCGCCGCCCGCTGATGAGCACGCCCCGGCGACCGATCGCCCGCAGCGCGTTCGCCGCGTGATGAAAGAACCGCCCCGCGTCATGCACCACGGCCGTCCCCAGAGTCACCACCACGGGCGGCTCGCCGGCGCGGTCGCACTCATCAAGAAACGCCGTCATCCCCCGCTCGTCAAACTCTGGGTGCGTCGGCCGGTCATAGGTGGGAAAGCCGCAGATCACCCCGGCGGCGGGGTCACCCTCGATGGCGCCGCGCAAGCGGTCAGACCACATCCCCAGCACCACCGAACCGGTGAAGTTCTCGCCAAAGGCCATGTCGCGCCCCGGCGGGAGCCCGATCTCGCGCCGCCGCGCATTCAGCGGCCGGTCAAACTGCCAGCGCATCAACCACCGCGCCAGCCAGAGCTGCGTCCGCATGATGAGCGGCCCCGGATCCCGCGGCCCCCACGGCCGAAAGACCGACGGCTCGCGCGGATTGAGCCACGCCATCGGTGCCAGCACCACCTTCGCCACCGGCACTCCCCGCGCCTCGGCCGCCCATCCCGCTCCATACGCAATATGGTGCGTCACCACCACCGACACGCCCGCCTGATCGATCGCCCGCAGCGTCTCTCTGTAGATCGCCGGAACATTCGGAAACACAAACTCTCGCAGCACCGTCAGCGTTCCGCGGCTGGGGTGCATCGAGTCCTTGATCTCGGACATCCGCGAGAAGTCAAAGGCCTCTTCCCCCAGCGCGGCAAAGCCCAGCCCCGCCTCGCGCACCGCACCTTCAAAGGTGCGGTTCACGAGCATGGTCACCGTATGGCCACGGGCCATGAGCGCGCGACCGATCGAGAGAAATGGATGGATGTCGCCTGCCGAACCGGCGGTGACGAGCAGCACCCGCAAGGGCGTCAATCGCGCATGTACTTCGGATAGAGAAACTTGAACGCCTCCGGGAAACGCCGGGCCCACACCTCTTCGGTGTGCGTGTCGCCCTCCACGATCTCCGCCCGTACCCGCGCCTGCGGGCCGGCTTTTTCCTTCAGCAGTTTAATGAACGCGAGCGCGTTGTCCCCATACACCCGGTTCGCGCCCGCGTCCTTGGGGTCCTTGCCCGCCTCCAGCGATCCGGTCGCGAACGACACAAACCCCGGCAGCGACTTGGCCCCCGCGAGCACCTCAAAGGCCTGCCGCCGCTCGCCCAGGCCCGCCAGCGACTCCATCATCAACTTGCCGAACTTGTCCGGCCGCTCACCCGCCGCGTAGAGCGCCACCAGCGCGCCGAGTGACGATCCGCCAATCCCGCAATGCTCCGCGCCATCGCGCACACGAAAGGCCTTCTCGACCCGCGGCATCACCTCGGTGACCAGGAACTCCACATACTCCTTCGCCCGTGGCGGTGCGCCATCGACAAACGGCACCGGCGAATACTCACTGGTCCGCAGTTTCCCCGCGTGCGGTATCCCCACGATGATGGCCGTGTTCGCCAGACTGTTCGACATCAGAAACTCGGCCGACTCGTCAACCTTCCACTCCCCGGGCACCGAAGGCAGGTGCTCAAAGACGTTCTGGCCGTCCTGCAGATAGAGCACCTGATACGTGCGGCTGGAGTTGATCGGATCGTCGTACCCCGGGGGGAGCCACACGATCACATCGCGCAGCATCGGCACCCCGCCCCCCGAGACCTGAAGCCGCTTGGCGTTGCCCTTCACCTTCAGTTCGTGATAGGGGTCAAGGTCCGGCCGCGCCCCCGCGCTCGGACGCTGGTCACCCCACTTGGGGATCTCAAACTCAAAGATCGGCTGCTCACCCGGCTTCAGCTTTGAAGCGTCCACCAGCGGCAGCGAGCGGTTGCTGATCGGCTGCAGGGCCGTATCCAGTTCTTCCTTGTCCCAGTTCCCGCGCGTGAACTTGAAGGACATCCCCGACTCCGCCTTGGCCCTTGGCATCACGATCTGCCAGCGCAGGTCGCTCCGGCTCGTCAGTTTGTGCTTCGCATCCCCCGGGTCCCACCCGTTGAAACTGCTCGCCAGATAGATCGGCGACGCGGGCGAAGCCAACCCCGCCAGGTCCTTCACGACCAGGATGTACCCCTGCTCGAGCGACTCCGGGCGGACCATGTTCGCGCTCGGTCCCGCCCCGGCCGGCGGGCCACCTTGCCCCCCCGTGGCCTGCCCACTGTTCTGCTCCGGCTTCCGCGCCTCTGGGCCGTTCGTCACGGGCACTCCATTGATCATGATCACCGCCGGCCGGTTCAGCATCGCCGCCGCCGCCTGCATGTCGCGCTCGCGCGTCGCCGCCGCCGCCTGACGCATGAACGCGTACAGCCCGCCAAACACCACAAACGGCGCGACCAGAATGAGCGTGAGCAGCACCTTCTTCATGTTCATCCTCACACAACCCTCCACCGGCACCGCGGCGTGCTCATCACCGGCGCGAAGCCGCGAACGCCCGCGCGACCTCCGACCAGTTCACGATGTTCCAGAACGCCGACACATAGTCCGGTCGGCGATTCTGGTAGTTCAGGTAGTACGCGTGCTCCCAGACATCGAGCCCCAACAGCGGCGTCCCCGAGCACCCCGCGACCCCCTCGCCCATCAGCGGGTTGTCCTGATTGGGGGTCGAGCAGACCTTGAGTTTGTTGAAGGCGCCCACCACCAGCCACGCCCAGCCGGAGCCAAAGCGCGTCTGGGCCGCCTGCGTGAACTGGTCCTTGAAGGCCTGGAACGACCCGAAGGTCGTGTTGATCGTCTCGGCCAGTTCCCCCGTCGGCTCGCCCCCGCCACCCTGTCCCGCCGGAGCCATGACCTTCCAGAAGAGCGAGTGGTTGACATGCCCACCCGCGTTGTTGCGCACCGTCATCCGCTTGTCGTCAGGGAGCTCGCTGAGCTTGGCGATCACCACCTCCGCCGGGAGTTCGGCCCACTTCGTCCCCTCAAGGGCCTTGTTCGCGTTGGTCACGTACGCCGCGTGGTGCTTCTGACTGTGGATCTCCATCGTCTTCGCATCGACGAAGGGCTCCAGCGCGTTCAGGGCATAGGGAAGCGTCGGCAGGGTGTAGGCCATGGGGTGAACTCCAGGAGAAAGGAATCCACAGGGTAGCGGCCTTGTTTTTCACCCTCCGAATCTCTGGCCACGCAGGGATCCCAACCCAGGCCCTTCGGCGAACCGGGGGACCATGACCGGCACAGCGCTCTGCGCCCGTTCACCCCTGCACATCCACGACCGAACCTGCCGGCACAAGCTGCACCACGCGATACGCAACCTCAACGTCAAACGACAGATCAAACGACGCCCGCCCCTGCACCTGCGGCGAGCGATACGCAAACGTCGCCCGCTGCCGCACGAAACTCTCGACCAGTGCGCTCGGGCCCTCGCCCCCGCCGCTCCCAGCAAGCAACGACGCCACCCTCGCGTTCGGCGAGACCTCGGCTCGATCGACACCCGTCACCCCCTGCGGCGAGTTCACCTTGATCGTGGGCGCCCGCAGCGCAAGCCCAAACACTCCGCCCCGGCTCGACCCCGGATCGCCCGCAGTCCCGCCCCCGGCCCGCACATCGCGCTGAGCCGCGCGCTGCGCCCCACCGATCGTGGTGTACCCGCCCAGCAGCGTCCCGATGAGTCCCTCAATAGCCATGAACCGAGCACTTCGAATCCTGTGCCAAACCCCCACTCCACGCTCAGTCCGAGAAAACCGCACCCCCGACCCGCTGAACGCCCCGGCGCAACCCCTGCGCCGCCCCCACGCACCGCCACTGTTGCCGCGGCGCGCCACCTCCCGGCACAACGCACGGCCCCCCTCCGCGCCGAAGAGTCCGCCCCCCCGCGCCGGTTACCCTCCCCCGTGCCTCGACCTCCCCGCGCCCCGTCCCTCTCCCACCTCGACCCCCGCGGCAAGGCCCGGATGGTCGATGTTGGCGAAAAGCCCATCACGCTCCGCATCGCGAGTGCGGAGGCCTTCGTCCGTGTCTCCGCCGCGCTCGCACGGGCGATCCGGGCCAACGCCCTCAAGAAGGGCGACCTCCTCGCCACCGCGCAGCTTGCCGGCGTCATGGCCGCCAAGCAGACCGCCACCCTCATCCCCCTCTGTCACCCCCTCCCCATCGATCAGGTCGAACTCACCGCGACCCTCGTCGGCCGCCGCGTCCGGATCCGCTCCACCGTCCGCACCCACGCCCGCACCGGGGTTGAGATGGAGGCTCTCGTCGCCGTCTCCGCCGCCGCGCTCACCGTCATCGACATGGGCAAGGCCATCGACCGCGCCATGGTCATCGAGGGCCTCCGCATCACCGCCAAGTCGGGCGGCCGCCGCGGCTCATGGAGCGCGCCATGACTTCCCCAAGCGCCCAGCCAGCCGCGAACCCCATCCGCGCCGCCGTCCTCACCGTCTCCGACCGTTGCTCGCGCGGCGAGGCGGTGGACACCTCCGGCCCCGCCCTCGTGCGCATCCTCACGGAGCGACTTGGTGCGCAGGTCGTCGCCTCCGCCTGCCTCCCCGATGTACGCGAGGGCCTCTCCGCCTGCTTTCTCGCATGGTCAAAGGCCCACCCCACAATCGATCTCATCCTCTCGACCGGCGGCACCGGCCTGGCGCCGCGCGATGTCACGCCCGAGGCCGCTGCCGCCATCATCGAGCGCCCCCACCCCGGGCTCATGGAACTCGCCCGCATGCGCTGCTACGCCAAAACGGCGCGAACATTCCTCTCCCGCGGCGTCGCCGGTGTCTGCAACCGATCGCTGATCCTCACCCTCCCCGGCTCGCCGCGCGGCGCGACAGAGAACCTCGAAGCCCTGCTCGACATCCTCCCCCACGCCATCGAGACGCTCCGTGGAGAGGTGCAGGATGACGGCCGCCCCGGCGCCCGCAGTGCCACGGGCCGGGTTGTCGATCACGCCGACTGAGGCCCCATCGGGTATCCTCCTGCTCTTATGTGGCAGACCCTCCGCGAACCGCTCCTGATCGCCGCCCTCGTGCTCATAGTGCAATGGGTCGTGGCCCCGTTTGTCACCGGCGTGGTGGAGGGCCTTCTCAAGATCGAGAGTGTGCAGTACCCCGCGCGCGAGATCGAGTCGCGCGTCCGAGGTGAGTTCCACCGTGAGCGCATCGTGGGCGCGGTCCTCGGCCTCGTGGCCGCCGCCATCTACGCCTTCGCGCGTCCCTGACCGCACCCTCGGAACCCTTAGCCGCGCTCGCGCTTCACCCTGCCTTGGGTCTCGGTCCGGCCTGTCCGCTCGCCGAGAGCGCGACCACCACGCCACCGATCAGGATCAGCCCCCCACCGACATACTGCACCGTCCCCGCCCGTTCCCCCAGCAGCCACACGCCGAGTGCCGCCGTCGTCAGCGGCTCGACAATCGCGATCACGCTCGCCCGCACCGGGCCGATGAGCCGGATCCCGGCCAGCAGACACATGATCGGCATCGCCGTACACAGCAGGGCGAAGTAGAGCGCAGCGCTGTACGCCCCCTTCCATTCAAGCGAAGGCGAGGGCACGCTCTCCACGCCCGTTGCCACGCGATACACCACGACCGCCGCGAACATCCCCGCCGCGCTCGCGATGATCACCAGTGCACTCGTCAACGGGCCAGCGCTCGCCGGGAGTCTCCCGGCACTGAGCAGATACCCCGCGTAAATCACTCCGCAGGCGATCCCAAGCCACAACCCCGGCCCCGCGCTGATCCCCCCCGTCGCTCCCGCCCCGCCCACGAGCAGCAGCCCCAGCCCCGCGATTGAGAGCGCAAGCGCCACCATCCGCAGAGGTGTCAACCTCTCCTTGAAAAGCACCCGCGCCCCGATCGTCACATACACCGGGTTGAGATAGAGCAGCAGCGCCACCATCGCGCTCGGCATCCCCGCGTCAAGCGCCATGAAGTAGCAAATCGATTCCCCGAAGTACCCAACCGTCCCCATTGCGACAAGCGCCAGCAGCACCGTCCCCTTGGGCATCGGCAGCCGCTGGATCACCACAAGTGCCGCAAGGAGCGCGGCGGCCAGGCCAAATCGGAGCGCCAGCAGCAGGTGCGTGCTCATCCCCCCGGCGCGGGCCCAGGAATGCAGCAGCGGCATCCAGCCAACGGCCACGCCCGCCACCAGCACCAGCATCACCCCACCCAGCACGCGCATCAGGAACGGTATCGCCCCGCGCCCGCTCACTCACACGGAACGAAGAACTCCGTGATGAACTCGTCAAGGTCGCCCGGCTCGACAAACCCGTCGCCGTTGAAGTCGCAGCGGGCCCGCTCCTCTTCGATGTCGCTGAAGAACGCGGTGATGAACTCGTCAAGGTCGCCCGGCTCAACAAACCCGTCGTTGTTGAAGTCCGTCCGGCACCCCGGCTCGCTCGGCAGCACCTGCTCGTACGTCATGTCGTCCCAGTAGATCCGGCCACCCGTCATCGCCCCATCGGGCGCAAACCGCGCGGGCGAGATCTTGCAGTGGTTCGGGCGCGGGTTCGCCGGCACGCAGGCGCACCCGTTGGGGGCGATGTTCCCCTCATACTGCGCCAGAATCGCCGCCCGCGGGAACGTCACCGAATAGAACCGCCACTCGCCATTGGTGTGCCCCGTGATCGCCAGCGGGTTGGCTCCCGTCGCGTCAAAGTTCTCGAGCGTCGCCACGTCCTGGTTCCCGACCTTGATGTTCAGTTTGATGCTCGATGAGTCGTTCACCAGCGGATCGCTCTCGGGAATCATGTACCACCCCGTCACGCGCACATCACCGGGGTGGTCGTAATCCCATACCGGGTCATAGAAGGGAAAGTTGAAGTCAAAGAAGTTCACCGTGTCGGTCGTAAAGCCGATGAACCCGCCCGAGTTGGGAACCCCGACGCCCCCGGACGTCCGCACCGGCGCAAGTTCAATGCACCCCACACCCGAGCGCGCCGTCACCGCCGGCATCAGCCCGTCGTTGTTGAACCGGTGCCGCGCACCATTGGGGTTCGAGACGTTGTGCCAACCGAGCGGCTCGGGAGGATTGAAGGGGTTCGCCTGCTCGAACCCTGGGTTCGTCAGCGGCAACGGTGTCTGCGCACCCGCCATCGCCGTCAGGGTCATCACCGACAACGCCATCACCATCGGGGCGTGCTTCATGTTCATGCGCTCGACTCCACTTCTTCAGAAGAGAACCAACACCACCACGAACCAACTCCGCGGCTTGGGCAGGGTCATCAGCACCTCGCTCCCGCCCGCGCGCCCCGCCCCGGGCATCCCTCCCCGATTGCCCGGGACAAGCACGCGCCCCCCGGCCATTCCAGGGGCCCGCCGCGGCAGAGAGTCTCACCCAACAAACCACCAATCAGCCCATCAAGAAACCGCTTACATTCTGACACCCGTTTCGTCCCCCGTCAACCCCCGGTTCAGCCATTCCCCCACCATTCCATCTTTTAGGGCCTGCCGCAACCCGTCCAAACCACGAGCGCAGCCGCCGCACCAAGGTGATCCCCGAAGTTGGCGGGCGGCGCTCCGCCCGCCGACGAACCCACGCCCCTACCCCTTCAACCCCTCCGTCGCCACCCCGCCGATGAACGCCCGCTGCGACAGCACAAAGAGCAGCAGCACCGGCGCCGCCACCAGCGTGCTCGCCGTCATCAATAGGTTCCACGGCGTCAGCCCCGCCTTGCTCTGATAGAGCTGCAGCCCCAGCGCAAGCGTGAACTGCTCACGGTCATGCAGAAAGATCAGCGGGCCCAGGAAGTCGTTCCACACATAGATGAAGTGAAACAACGCGACCACCGCGAGTGCCGGCCCAGAGAGCGGCAGGATCATCCTCCGGAAGATCGCAAAGTGCGAGCAGCCATCGAGCAGTGCCGCTTCGTCGATCTCGCGCGGGATCCCCATGTAAAACTGCCGCAGCAGGAAGATGTTGAACGCCCCGCCAAACCACGCTGGCAGCCACAGAGGCGTGAGCGTTCCCACCAGCCGCGGCATCGCCGGCGAGACCCCCTGCAGCGCGCTGTCGGCATGCCGGAAGATCACATACAGCGGCGTCATCAGCACCGGAAAGGGGATCATCATCGTCGCCAGCACGCTGAAGAACACCAACCCGCGCCCGCGCCACTGCACCCGGGC
>JBQTIJ010000227.1:0-4849 GCA_052388255.1 Phycisphaerales bacterium | reverse complement strand
GTCAGCACCCGCGCCCCGCTCGCCCCGATGGGGTGCCCGAGCGCCACGCCGCCGCCACAGACGTTCAGCCGCTTCTCATCGATCCCAAGCACCTTGATGTTGCAGAGCACCTGAGCCGCGAACGCCTCGTTGATCTCAAAGAGATCGATGTCCTTCACCGCCAGCCCCGCCTTGGCGAGCGCACCACGAACGCCCTCGATCGGTGCGGCAAAGATGTCCTTGGGCGCGATGCCGCTGGTGTGATAGCTCACGATCCGAGCGATCGGCTTCTGCCCCAGTTGCTCGGCCACCGCCAAAGACGCCACCGCCACCGCCGCCGCGCCATCGGAAATCTGGCTCGCGTTGGCGGCCGTCACCGTGCCATCCTTCTCAAACGCGGCCCGAAGCTTGCCAACGCTCTCGAGCGTCGTATCCGCTCGGATGCCCTCATCGGCGCTCACGCCGGGGGACTTCTTGTCCATGCACTGCTCGCCGCTCAGGGCCACGATCTCCGCCTTGAAGTGCCCCGCCTTGGTCGCCTCGGCAGCCCGCTGATGGCTCTGCACCGCGAAGCGATCCTGCTCGGCACGCGAGATCTCAAACGAGCGCGCAATGTGGTCCGCCGCGTTGCCCATTGCGCACGCCTCAAAGGCGCAGCGCAGCCCGTCAAACGCCATGTGGTCATCCATGGTCGCGGGGCCGTACTTCACCCCCTCGCGAACCCTCAAAAAGTGCGGCGCCGCAGTCATGTTCTCAAACCCGCACCCGATCACCACCCCAGTGTTGTCACCGGCCTTGATCGACTGCGCGGCCAGCATCACCGCCTGCAGGCCCGATCCGCACACCTTGTTCACTGTCTGAGCGCTCATCGTCTCGGGCAGGCCCGCCTTGAGCGCCGCCTGCCGGGCCGGGTTCTGGCCGAGCCCCGCCTGCAGCACGCACCCGCCAATGACCTCCACCACCTTGTCCTTCATCGCCGGGTTTTGGTCAAGGACCGCCTTGATCGCATACGACCCAAGCACCGGCGACGGCACCTTCGCAAGCCCACCAAAGAACCGACCGATCGGTGTCCGCTTCGCAGCGAGGATCACGGGAATGTTGGCAGCGCTGGTCATGGGTGAATCCTCAAGCAAGAAGCCGCGAGCGCATCACACAGCGCCCCCAGAATCGCGCGAAGATCGTAGTGCATGCCCTCCCCATTCGCGTGCCCCGCTCAAGCACCCTCGCCGCACACCAGTTCAACCAGCACGACCTCCGGCGGCACCCCCAACCGAATAGGAATCAACGACATCCCCACCCCTGCCGAGACAATCACCGGGAACGCCGGCCCCTGCACCAGCCCGTAGGCATATTTCTGCCGGAAGTTGCTCGGCACGATCGGACGCCCCAGCAGCGGCACCACCACCTGCCCCCCGTGGGTGTGCCCGCTGAGCATCAGGTCCACCCGCCTTCCAGTCGCGGCCGCCAACTCCTTCAGTTCCGCCGTATCCGGATGGTGGCTCAGCAGAACACGCGGAATCACGGGGTCCACCCCGTCGAGCGCGGCCGCCGGGTCTGGGTTCCTGGTCCACAAATCGCTCAGCCCGGCAAAGCAGAGCGAACTTCCGGGCTCCCCGCGCTCGCGGAGCGTCCGAGTCGCCGCGTCAAGAAACACCCGCCCGTCATCGACCATGCGCACGCCGATCGCCGTCAGCGCCGCCCCCATTCGCGCCCCGTCAGCGTACCAATCGTGATTCCCCAGCGTTCCGATGACCGGCACCCCGAGCCGGCAGAGCGGCTCCAGCCCCGCCGCCGCAGGTGCGATCTGTGTCACACCATTGTGGATGTAGTCCCCCGTGAGCACCACCACGTCCGGCTTCAGTCCCTTCGCTGCCTCGACCGCGCTCGCGATAAATGATGCCGGTATCCGCGGCCCAAGGTGCGTGTCGCTCACCTGCACCACCCGCAACCCGTCGAGCCCACGCGGAAGCCCGCGAATCGGCACGCGATACCGCGCCACCGTAATGCGCCACGGCGTGATCGCCGTCCCCACCACAAGCCCCCCCGCCGTAAGCGCGGCACCGCCGCCGAAGACACCATTGACCACCAGCGCGCGCCGACTCTGCCCCCGCGCGCTCAGCCCGCCCGCAGCCGTCGTCGCCTCTGAAGTGACCGATGGCCGCGCCAGCGCCCGCCGGGCTTCCAGCGCAATCCAAAGAAACAGCAGCCACACCCCCCACGAGAAGGCATTGGCGAACGTCGCCACAGGGACCGAGTGCCCCATCAGCCGACCCGCGATGCGCGTGGCGACAAGCCACCCCGGCGCGGCGAACACCGCAAAGACATTCCCCACCGGCCTCCATGCAGTCCCGCCAAGCATGGTCTCCGCGGCTGGGTCGTGATACGGCACGATCCACCCCGCCCAGTGAAACACTGTTCCCAAGGCCGAGAGCACCACCCACACGCCCATCCATGCGTAGACGCTTCGGCGTTTCCAGATTGGCCGGGCTCGTTCGGGCATGGGCTCAGACACTACGGAGACTACGGCGGACTCCACCCATGGGATCGGCCCGGCATGGTTCCAGCCATGAGCCCCTCACCCGGAATGAAAAAGGGCCCCCACGGAGGGAGCCCTTCTGAAAAGTACTCGTTGTCCCGACCACTCAGGCGAAGTGTGCGAAGGCCTTGTTGGCCTCAGCCATGCGGTGAGTCTGGTCGCGCGTCCCCATGGCCTTGCCTTCGCCACGGGCCGCGTTGAAGAGCTCGTCCGCGAGCTTGTTGGCCATGGGACGGCCCTTCTCGCTCCGCGCCGCTTCCAGAATCCAGCGGAACGCCAGCGACTGCTGACGGCGGCTGTTGACCTGGATGGGCACCTGGTAGTTGGCGCCACCGATGCGCTTGCTCCGCACCTCGACAAAGGGCTTCACATTGCTGATCGCCCGCTGGAAGACCGGGAGCGGCTCCTTGGGGGCCGCGGGATCCGTCTCCTTCTTCAGCTTCTCGTTGATGATCTCCATCGCGTCGTAGACGATCCGCTGGGCCGTGGCCTTCTTGCCGCGCTCCATGACGCAGTTGATGAACTTCGCCAGCACCCGGTCGTTGAACTTTGGGTCCGGACGAAGCTGGGATTCAGAGGCGGTACGACCCTTGGACATGCGAAACTCCCAAAGAAGGAAACCCTGCGGAATCCCGAAGGCGTCTTCGACGGCACACACGGCCGGCGAACTCGACGCGACAGATTCACGCCGCGAAAGAACAGTCAATAAACAGTCGTCGGCTCAGGCCGACCCGGTCAAGCGCCCTTGCCGCGCTTCGCGCCGTACTTCGAGCGACCCTGCTTGCGCTTCTCAACGCCCAGGCAGTCGAGCGAACCGCGGACAACGTGGTAACGCACACCCGGAAGGTCGCGCACGCGGCCGCCGCGGACGAGCACGATCGAGTGCTCCTGAAGGTTGTGCCCCTCGCCACCGATGTAGGCCGTCACTTCCTTCCCGTTCGACAGACGCACGCGGGCCACCTTACGCAAAGCCGAGTTCGGCTTCTTCGGCGTCTGCGTACGCACGATCAGGCACACGCCGCGCTTCTGCGGGGCGCGACCAAGGTCGCGGGTCTTGGACTTCGTGCCCGGGGAACGGCGAGGATTGCGGATGAGTTGATTGATCGTCGGCATGGCGGAGAATCGGCAAAGTGAACAGGAAACAGAGAAGGAGGGAAGTTTAGCCCCACCACCCTCGCCGGGAAAGTGGGTACCGTATCTGTAATGCCAAACACGCCACTGACAATCGCCGCCCTCCAGCAGCTTATCCGCGATCGGTACTTCGCCACCGATTCCGCCCGGGGCACCCCGGCCACCTTCATGTGGTTCATCGAAGAAGTTGGCGAACTCTCAACCGCCCTCGCCAACAACGCCCCCGCCAAGTCCCCCACGCCCGCGGAGCGAGCCAACCTTGACGAAGAGTTTGCTGATGTCCTCGCCTGGCTCTGCACCCTCGCCAACATCAACGGCGTCGATCTCGAAGCCGCACTGGCGAAATACACCATCCCCGGCAAAGTTGAGGGCGTGAAGAGCTGACCCGCTGTGCTTCACACAAGACCCGCCGAAGACCAATCTTCGGGGCGCGCCGCCACGCTCAGTCGCTTATCGCCCGCGGCCGCCCGTCACAAAGTGCATCTCCATGAACCGCGCCACATAGTCCACGATGCTGAGGGCTTCGGGGATCTCCTCGTTGGTCGTGGCCCCCATCGGTTCAAACCGCATCCCCTTGAACCGATCGCACGCCTCCTGCAGTGGCAGTCCATACTGCAGCGCCAGCGAAAAGGCCCGGCAATACGCCTGGCACATCCCGCTCAGCGTCGAACCATCCTTGCTCATCTTGATGAAGATCTCGCCCGGCGAGCCATCCGGGTGCAGCCCGATCGTCAGGTAGCCCTCAAACCCGCTGATCGTGAACTTGTGCGTGAGTGATGACCGGGTAGCCGGAAGCGATAGGCGGGTCGCGATCATGTCAGGTTGCACTTTCTCGTGATCGGTCACGCGAGGATTGTCCGCAGCCCGGCAGGCCCGCGTGAGCCCGCAGAGGCAACACACTTGGTATCGGACCTCGCGAACCCCGTGGCCCAACTCTTGCATGATCACCACCTCCACCCCCGTCCTCGCTCTGTTCCCTCGATTCCTCAGCTCTCGCGCCCCGATTCCTATACTCCCCTGACCGATTCCGACCGAAACACCTTTCTTCCTCCTGTGTCCCCCCACTCCGCCAACAACCGGGCCTCTTCAGCCGCGCTGCGGGGGATCTCCCTGCTTGTCGTGCTCGCGCTGGCCTTCTCGGGCGGGTGGCAGGGCATGGATGCCGCCACGCTCAGCAAAACCGGCGGGGCTGAAACCACCCGC